>NZ_PJAV01000111.1:0-23658 GCF_002836695.1 Pseudoalteromonas sp. 78C3 | reverse complement strand
TCTGGCCATTCCGCTCTTGCTTTAATTGAGTAACCCACTTACTGACGGTTGATTTACCCACCCCCATCGCTTTGGCTGCTTCTTCTTGAGTATAACTTTGGTCAACTACAAGCTGAGCTGTTTCTAATTTTATTGCTGCAGAATACGTTGCGCGTTTTAATTTCGTCATTTTTTCACCCAAATTTGTATGCTTATTAGCATAACATTTCTTTCTTAATGGGTGGCCAAAATCACTGTACCACTACAAACTTTTGTAAAAGATGCTCAATGTACGGCGAATTTAGAACTGAAACATATGATATTTCTCTTTCTTTTATATCTAGATATTGCTCTGTTACCTTATCTGTATTCTTCTTACTTATTCCACTTTTTAGCTTCAAAGCAATAGGGTACGGAATTGAAATAGGATCTGTAAGATCAATAATATACGGCTCTAATACTTCGTCTAAATCAATCTGTTCTATAAAGTATATTGAATTTTCGGTATTTTTAATTAACGTAGTACATAAATTTTTTTTCTCATCAGATACAAATTTAAGAGAATAGTCACATTTTTTATAAGCGTACATATCAAGTAATTTATTAATCTCTAAAGTGCACTTTTGATTTGAGTTATCTTGTATAATTTTGAGTATGTTTTTAACTGGATAAGTATCTAAAATATCGACAGAAATTTGGAATTTATTGAGTTCAACCCCTAATTTATTTCTCAATTTCTCTTCTAGCCTTCTAAAAATCAATTCTTCACCTTGATTTTTTAGCCATTCCGATGCTTTATAAATAGGTAAACAAAGAATATTTCTAGCCTTACCATTTGCAATATCACATCTTGCTGTAATTACAATGGCACTTGTGGAAGGGTGATCTGAACTAACTTTTAAACCTTCAAAAATACTTCCTTGTGTAAACTCTTCAACACTTGGGTGTGTAATAAGCTCTCTCATTCCCTTCCTTAATTATTTGTACTTGAATTAGTATTATTGTTTTAATGCGATATTTAAGTAAGCTAAAGTATAATAACTTTTTAAACCTGAAAAATGTATCTAAAACCTTTGCATTCAACAAGTTTTGTAACTAGCTTTTTATATGTAGTGTAATAATTTTTATAGTAAACAAAAAAGCCGCTGTTCATTGCAAACAGCGGCTTTCGTCTTAAGATTTACAAGCTTAAAGCTTGCTTAACTTAAACTTGATTTTTATTGTTTACCAATCACTTCAAGTCCACCCATGTATGGGCGTAATACTTCTGGTACTACTACTGTGCCATCGGCTTGTTGGTAGTTTTCTAGTATGGCTACTAGTGTACGGCCAACGGCTAAGCCTGAACCATTTAGTGTATGTAGTAACTCTGGCTTTTTAACACCTTCACGACGAAAACGTGCTTGCATTCTACGCGCCTGAAAGTCAGCCATGTTTGAACATGATGAAATTTCGCGGTATGTATCTTGCGCAGGTAACCATACTTCTAAATCGTATGTTTTAGCTGAACCAAAGCCCATGTCGCCCATACATAAAATTACTTTACGGTACGGAAGTTCTAATGCTTGTAGTATTTGCTCTGCGTGACCGGTTAACTCTTCAAGCGTTGCCATTGAGTCTTCTGGTTTTACAAGTTGTACAAGTTCAACTTTATCAAACTGATGCTGACGAATTAAGCCACGTGTATCGCGACCATAGCTGCCTGCTTCACTTCTAAAACACGGAGTGTGGGCAACTAAGCGAATTGGTAAATCGCTTTCGTCGTAAATTTCGTCGCGTGCGCTGTTTGTAAGCGGTACTTCAGCTGTAGGAATTAAGCTAAAGCCGGCTTGTTGTTCGCCGTCGTCATTTACAAGGCCTAATGTGTGGAATAAATCGCCTGCAAATTTAGGTAATTGGCTGGTGCCATAAAGGCTTGCGCTATTTACTAGGTACGGTACATACATTTCTGTGTAGCCGTTTTTATCAGCGTGTGTATCTAGCATAAATTGCGTTAGTGCACGGTGCATACGCGCAACTTGGCCGCGCATTACGGTAAAGCGTGCGCCACTAATTTTAACGCCCATTTCAAAGTCTAAGCCGTTTAGGTCTTGCCCTACATCTACGTGGTCTTTAACTTCAAAATCGAATTTTTTAGGTGTGCCCCACGTTAAAATTTCAACGTTGTCGTCTTCGTCTTTACCTTCTGGTACTGACTCGTCTGGCAAGTTTGGAATTGCTAACGCAATGTCGTTAATCGCGGCTAATACTTCATCTTGCTCTGTTTTAGCGGCGTCTAGTTCACTGCCTAAGTTAGCCACTGCATCAAGTAATGGCTGTGCGTCTTCGCCTTTAGCTTTGGCTTGACCAATTGCTTTTGCGCTTGCATTACGTTGACTTTGAAGTTCTTGCGTTTTTACTTGTAATGTTTTGCGTTTTTCTTCAAGTACCGTTACCGTCGCGACATCGAGTTCGTAACCGCGAGCTGCTAAACGTGCTGCAGTTTGTTCGATGTCTTGACGTAAAAATTTAGAATCTAACATGTTAGTTTTTTAACCTTTTTGCATTACTAGCTGAAGGCCCAGCCAAGCCATAAAAATACACACCATCACGTTTAAGATGATATTGAGGGCCATTTTAATAAAGTGACCTTGTTGTAATAACAACAACGAGTCCATTGAGAATGTTGAAAAGGTGGTTAATGCACCTAAAAAGCCAATACCGATAAGGGTTTTAGCGGGGCTTGCGGTGATAATTTCTTTATCTATCAAACCGTACAAAATGCCCATTAACAATGAACCCAGAATATTAACCGTCAACGTGCCAAAAGGGAATCCCCTACCGAGGAGTTTTAGCATGCTTTCGCTAATAAAAAACCGTAAACACGCACCTGAGGCTCCGCCAAGGGCGATCATCATATAAAGTTTAATCATTTTCGTATCGTTTAAGTGGGCTTTGCGCATCGCGCTCTTTTAGGTAATCGAGTTTTTGTTTGATTTTTTGTTCAAGTCCGCGCTCGCTCGGTAAGTAATATTCTTTACCGTCCATTTCTGGTGGTAAATATTTTTCACCTGCGGCAAATGCGCCTTCTTCATTATGCGCATAACGGTACTCAGCGCCATACCCTAAGTCTTTCATTAAATTAGTTGGGGCATTACGTAAATGCTCTGGCACTGGGTAACTTGGCTCGTTTTGAGCGTCTGCTTTGGCTTGATTAAACGCCATATACACCGCATTACTTTTGGGTGCACTGGCTAAATACAATGTGGCTTGTGCAATTGCACGTTCGCCTTCGCCGGGCCCTACTCGCTGAAATATATCCCACGCATTTAAGGCCACTTCCATCGCTCGCGGATCGGCGTTACCTATATCCTCTGTTGCAATGGCAAGTAAACGCCTTGCTACATACAAAGGGTCGCCGCCACCAGCTAAAATTCGGCAATACCAATACAGCGCACCATCGGGGGAGCTACCACGTACTGATTTGTGAAAGGCTGATATTAAATCGTAAAACTCATCGCCGCCTTTATCGTATTTGGCTAAATGAGTAGGTAACACTTGGCTAAGTACGTGCTCGTCTACGTTGTATTGACCGTTTTGCTCGGTTGTTAAATCAACCGCTTGTTCAAGTAAATTAAGTACTTTACGCGCATCGCCGCTACTTGCTTGGCACAGTGCCTTTTTAGCGTTGTCGGCAATAGTGATATGCTTTTGGCTTAGCTGCTCGTCTTGTTTAAGTGCACGTTCTATTACGGTATATAAGTCGGCATCGGCAAGCGATTTTAAAACATACACGCGTGCACGCGACAATATAGCGTTATTAAGGGCAAACGATGGGTTTTCGGTGGTTGCACCTACAAATATAAAGGTGCCGTCTTCTATGTGCGGTAAAAACGCATCTTGCTGAGACTTATTAAAACGATGAACCTCGTCAACAAACATAAGGGTGCGTTGGCCACGGCTTTCTAAGTTATCGCGCGCTTGCGTTACGCTGTCACGTATATCTTTTACGCCTGCGGTTACCGCCGACATTTGAATAAGTGAGGCATCAGCATGGTTGGCAATTATTTGCGCAAGTGTTGTTTTACCTACACCCGGCGGGCCCCATAAAATTAAACTATGGCATCGCCCCGCGACAATGGCTTGATGCAGTGGTTTATCAGCACTTAATAAGTGTTGCTGACCAATGTACTCATCAAGTGTTGTAGGGCGCATACGCGCAGCAAGTGGCCGTACATCGGGCCCAAAGTTAAAACCTAAATTACTCACCGTTACTCTGATCGTCTATTTCAACACCTTCAGGAGGCGTAAATTCAAAAGTGCTTTTATCAAGCGGCGTATTAACTTTGGCATTGTTAAACGTAAATGACGATAGCTGCCCTGAGTTGTCGGTAACGACTAGTTTAGCAAGGCCTTGCTCGTTACCCGCACCTGAAAACGCTATGTCAAGTTGTTCTACTTGGCTTTCTACGCCTTTATTTGGCGTTACACTAAAGCCTGTATTTGTTGCAAGTACGCTGTATTTTTCCCACTGTGCTGGGTCTTTTGATGTAAGTAGCACAAATGGTGTTGAGTCGATTAGACTGCTGGTTTTCATAATTGTTACTTGCTCAGCAAAGCTGTCGAAGTAATAGGTTTTATCACCGTTTGATACAAATAATGTATCGTCTGGGTTTGTTTGCTGCCAGCGAATCATCATAGGCTGTTGAAGCGCTATTGTGCCCTCGCCTTGCATAACCGCTTGGCCTTCTTTGTCTGTTACTTTTTGTGCAAACTGCGCTTTAAAGCTTTTTAAAGTGGCAAGTCTGTCTTGTAATGCTTGGCTGTCATCAGCAAAGCTTGGTGCGGCAAGTACGCTGCCTAACACTAATAATAAGGCGTTAAATTTTTTCATTAATTTGCTCCATTAGGTACTAATACATCGCGAGCGCCGTTATGACCTGGTGAACTCACGATACCCGATGTTTCCATTTGTTCGACTAAACGTGCTGCGCGGTTATAGCCAACACGCAGTTTACGTTGTACTGACGATACCGATACCTTGCCGGTTTCAATTACAAACGACACGGCTTCGTCGTATAACGGATCGTTCTCTTCGTCTGCATTTTCGCTTGCTTCACCTGGCAATAAAATATCTTCACTGGCATCACCATTGAGTATTTCATCAACGTAATTTGGCTTAGCACGCGCTTTCCAATCGTTTACTACGGCGTGTACTTCATGGTCGTCTACAAACGCGCCATGTACACGCTCTGGTACACTAGTGCCTGGTGGTAAATAAAGCATATCGCCCATACCCAGTAAGTTTTCTGCGCCTTGCTGGTCAAGTATGGTACGCGAGTCTATTTTGCTAGACACCTGAAACGCCATACGCGTTGGTATATTTGCTTTAATTAAACCTGTTATTACATCTACCGAAGGGCGCTGCGTTGCCAGTATTAAATGAATACCTGCCGCACGTGCTTTTTGGGCTATGCGGGCAATCAGCTCTTCTACTTTTTTACCAACAATCATCATCATGTCGGCAAATTCGTCTATTACTACAACAATACTTGGTAACTTACCAAGTTCTTCCGGGCCTTCTTTCATGCCATCGGTGTCTTTAAATAATGGATCAAGAATTGGGTAACCCGCTTCATTGGCTTCAAGCACTTTTTGGTTGTAACCTTTTAAGTTACGCACACCCAATGCTGACATTAATTTATAACGACGTTCCATCTCGCCCACACACCAACGCAGTGCGTTAGCGGCTTCTTTCATGTCGGTGACTACTTCACACAATAAATGCGGAATGCCTTCGTATACTGATAGCTCAAGCATTTTAGGGTCAATCATAATCATACGTACATCGTCAGGCCCCGATTTGTAAAGCAAGCTTACTATCATGACATTAACGCCCACTGATTTACCTGAACCAGTTGTACCGGCCACCAGTAAATGTGGCATTTTACCTAAATCAGCACAGACAGGCTGACCGGCGATGTCTTTACCTAGCACCATGGTAAGTGGCGATGGATTTTGCTCGAATTTAGGTGCGTTTATTACTTCTGACAAACGTACTATTTCGCGGTGTTTATTAGGAAGCTCAATACCAACATATGTTTTACCCGGTATAACTTCTACAACACGCACACTAATTGCCGAAAGCGAACGGGCTAAATCTTTTGCTAAACCTGTAATTTTTGACACTTTAATACCTGGCGCTAAATCTAGCTCAAAGCGTGTAACAACAGGGCCTGGGTATACCGCTACAACTTTAGCTTGTACGTTAAAGTCCAGTAGTTTTGTCTCTACTAGGCGCGATACTGTATCGAGCTCTTCTTGCGAAATTGGGTTTTTAGCTTTGTCCGGTCTGTCGAGTAAATCGAGCGACGGTAATGGCCCCGGTGGTGGTTCTTGCGTTAATAATTGCTCAAACTTTTCTTTAGCCGTTGGCGGTGGTTGATATTGCGCTTTTGATTTAGGCATTGGTCTGGCTGGTGATACCACTGTTGTAACTGGTTTTTCTGGCTCTACAACTGGGCTTTGGTCAAGCGCGTTTAATGCAGCGGCCGTGTCCATTGGTTCGTCGTCTATGGCGCTAAAGCCAATTTCTTGATCGAGTATGTCGTCAAGCTCGTCAAACGGCATAAACTCGTCACTAATTTGAGGCTCATTAAACGGCGTTTGCGGTTTATTAATTGCTTTTTGTTTATCTGCTTTTTTAGCTGATGTAGGCAGCTCTATTTGCTCTTTTATATCGTCTTCAAAATGGGCGTCTACTTCATCGTGATTATTTGCTTTGCCCGCAGCGTGTTCTCGGTGCATCCAACCTTTTGCGTACGATACAATAAAGCGGTAAAACCTAACCATTAAATCGCCAAGGTAATCTACAAAATCAACCCACGATACACCCGTTAATAAGGTAAGCCCGGCAAAAAAGAAACACAGCAATAATATAGATGTACCGGTAAAGTTAAACGCAGGCATCATGGCTGATGCAATAACATCGCCCACTACCCCACCAGAGGAAAAATTATAAATATCGTCAAAATTGATACTGCTAATAGCGGTAGCTGAGGTAATAAATAAAGCAAAACCAATAACACGCAGCGCTAAGGTGGTGTAATCAAGCTGTAAAATGCGGTGAGGTTGTTTAAATAGCAAGTAGCCAAATAGCTGAATGGCCGCTGGCACTAAGTAAGCCAACCAACCAAAGGTGAGTAATAAAATGTCGGCTATCCATGCACCGGCTGCTCCTGTGATGTTGCTTACTTCGCTAAAACTAGTTTGCGACCATGCAGCATCTGCTGGATCAAAGCTGATCAAGGCACATAAAATAAATATTGCCGTAAAGGTGCTGATAATCAGCCCTGTTTCTAATAGTCTTTGCACACCGTTTAGGCGCATAGTTCCCTATTCCTCTTTATTATTCTATTTTTATTCACACTTACTTAGCAGTGAAATACCTTAGCAGGAAATGCAATTTGTTGCACTTTATCTTAACCTTGATGGCCTGATTATGAACAAGTTTTTATAATTTGAGCTTATATAAGCAAATGACGCAGCTAATATAAATAACCTTAAGTAATATAAGGACGAATAATTACGCCTTCTTCACCTTTTACTTCTTCCATTACTACATAAGTTCGGCTTTCACTAACGTTAGGCAATTTTAATAATATGTCACCTAATACACCACGGTATTCTGACATATCATTTACGCGCGTTTTAAGTAAAAAATCAAAATTACCCGATACTAAATGACATTCAATAATTTCTTCGTGCTTTTTAACGGCCGCACTAAACTCATCAAATACGTCGGGAGATGTTTTAGTAATTGTTACTTCTACATACACCGATAAACCTTGCCCAAGCTTAGCTGGATCGACCACTGCTTTATAGCCAAGTATGTAGCCTTCTCGTTCTAGCTTTTTTACTCGCTCCAAGCAGGGCGTGGCGCTTAGGCCAACTCGTCTGGCCAGTTCTACGTTCGACAAACGTCCATCATGCTGTAATTCCATTAAAATTTTACGGTCAATTCTATCTAATAACTGATGCATAGTGCCAACTAGTTTTTTATGCTGTTTATTTTTGTTATATAGATGATAACACTAGATTTGACTTTAAAAAAGGTGAGACACACGGGCTTATGATGAATATAATAGTGAAAAATGTTAATCCGTTCTTAATAAGGCAAATGATATGATTATTGGTGTTCCTAAAGAAATTAAAAACCATGAATACCGTGTAGGTATGGTTCCTGCGAGTGTTCGTGAATTAGTAAACCACGGTCATGAAGTGATTGTAGAAACTGATGCAGGCATGGGTATTGGTTTTACTAACGAAGATTACACGCTAGCGGGTGCTGAAATTTTAGCAACTGCTGCTGACGTTTTCGCTAAAGCAGACATGATTGTAAAAGTAAAAGAGCCACAAGCTGTTGAACGTGCAATGTTACGTGAAGACCAAATTCTTTTCACTTACTTACACCTTGCACCTGATCTTCCACAAACTGAAGACCTTGTAAAAAGCAAAGCTATTTGTATTGCATACGAAACTGTAACTGACTCTCGCGGTGGTTTACCGCTTCTTGCTCCTATGAGCGAAGTTGCTGGTCGTATGTCTATTCAAGCTGGTGCACAAGCGCTAGAAAAATCTAACCACGGTCGTGGCATGCTACTAGGTGGCGTACCAGGCGTTGAAGCTGCTAAAGTTGTTATCATTGGCGGCGGCATGGTTGGTCGAAGTGCAGCGCAAATGGCTGTTGGCCTTGGTGCTGAAGTTGTCGTTCTTGACCGTAACATCGACGTATTACGTGCACTAGACGCGCAATTTGGTAATAAAGTTAAAGCTATTTACTCAACTGCTGATGCACTAGAAAAACACGTACTAGAAGCTGATTTAGTAATTGGTGGCGTACTAATCCCAGGTGCAGCTGCACCTAAACTAGTAACTGCTGAGCACATTAAAGCAATGAAACCTGGTTCTGCAATTGTTGACGTTGCAATCGACCAAGGTGGCTGTATTGCTACTTCTAAAGCAACAACGCATGCTGATCCTACTTTCATCGTTGATGAAGTTGTTCACTACTGTGTTGCTAACATGCCAGGTGCTGTTCCACGCACATCTACGTTTGCACTTAACAATGCAACATTGCCTTTCATCATTAACCTTGCAAACAAAGGTTATAAAAAGGCGTTACTAGATGACGCTCACTTCTTAAAAGGCTTAAACGTAATTAAAGGCCAAGTAACTTACAAAGAAGTAGCTGAAGCGTTCAACATGGAATATGTTGACCCACGCACAGCGGTAGAAAACGCATAATTTAGCGTTTTGTGGTTAGGTTGGTATTAAGTATGTAGCTACCTAACTACAATCATAAAAAAAGCAGCTAATTAGCTGCTTTTTTTGTATTTAAATTTCAGATTTATATAAGCTTATTTAGATAAACTTATTTAGATAAAACGCTTAATTATAAAATCTACTTTTACGCGCTTAGCTTGGCCAAGTAGTTTTTTAACTGGCTGCGGGTAATCATCCATCGTTTCTAAATCATCTGGGCCTGTTAAACGTCGGCAGTGCTGTAAAATTTCCTGCTTTTCGTTATCAATAGCATCCATAATTGTTTGCTCTGGATCTTCTATTAAAATACCGTTTTCGATATCAAGACCCCATGCACGCGGATTTAAGTTATGCCCGCTCAGTAAATGTTTTGTTCTATCTGAACAAATACCTTTTAAATGAAACGAATTGCTTTCATCTTTCCACAGATACACATTTAAATTACCGTTATCGATATGGCGCTTTTGCGTTTTTACAAATTTATGCAAAATAGTTTCGTATAAATAAGGTAATGCCCCTATTTTACTAAACGGCTCGCTTGGCGGTAAATAAAAGTCATTTGCTGTTTTATCGCCTACAACAATAGTCACTTGCTTGCCTTGCTTTAATAATCGGCGCAGTGATCGCATAAGCGGTGCCGGAAAATTAAAGTATGGCGTATACAACACAAGTTCTTGCTCTGTTGTATCAAATAACGCTTTTATTAAACGATTTAACTCGTTATTGCGACGCCCAAGCCCTAAAAATAAGCGAATACCTAATGCTTGCGTATTTAGCTGCTCTGCTGCGTTATAACTTGCGACTTTTAAATCGCGCATTAACTGCTTTTGATCAAGCTTAAAGTCGTGCAAACGCTTAAGCGGTCGCGTGTCTATACGTGGCACAGCGACTGATGAAAGTAGCTTTGTTTCAATAAAATCAACCACTGAGTCACACAGTTCGCTCTGCGTTATCAAAAAGTAGCGATCGAGTCTGTAGCGTTCGTTATGCTGCAAGTACACGTTATTTAAGCTTGCGCCGCTGTAAAGTAAGGTGTCGTCAATTACAAAACCTTTTAAATGCAATACGCCAAATAATTCTTTAGCTTTTACAGGTACGCCATAAACTTGTACGTTCGATTTAAACTTTTCTAAATCGTCACAGTATAAACTTGCGTTACCGTCTGATTTATCAGCGCCAATTAATCCACGTTGCGCACGATGAAAATCCACCAGCACTTTTACCTCAAGTGCGGGGTTTGCCAATGACACACGATGCAGCGCTTCTAAAATTTCGCGACCTGCTTCGTCATCTTGTAAATACAACGCAGTAATATAAATTCGTTTTTTTGCGTTCGCTATCAAGCGTAGCAATTGCGTTCGGTAATCTTGCGCATTGGTTAAGACGTTAACGTCTTTTGAAGTCAACCCGAATGCGGGTTTTTCCTGCCAAAATAACATAGTTGCCTATTTGCTTAGGTCACATAATCTATCAGTGACAAATAAAATTAGGTAAAACATAACAAAAAAAATCAAAGGGGTCATGAAATAACGCTGTTTTGTTGCCTGTTAGTCTATTTATTGAGCTACTTAGGCATTTTAACTGTAAAAGCACAGAGCTCTAGTACACAATACTGCACAGCTTTTCGATTTGATAAAAAAAATAATCGCGGATTTTGTTTACATCTGCCTTGTTTTTCTTAGAATCGAGCGCATTAAAGACCGTATTAAACGTTTAGGAAAAAATAATGACTGAAGCAAAACATTGTAAGCTACTAATTTTAGGCTCTGGCCCAGCTGGTTATACTGCCGCAGTATATGCAGCACGTGCAAATTTAAACCCTGTTTTAATTACAGGCATTCAACAAGGTGGCCAATTAACAACCACAACTGAAGTTGAAAACTGGCCTGGTGATGCACACGGTTTAACAGGTCCTGCGTTAATGGATCGTATGAAAGAGCACGCTGAGCGCTTTGAAACTGAAATAATATTCGATCACATCAATAAAGTAGATGTATCTAAGCGCCCTTTCACACTAACTGGCGACCAAGGTACTTACACATGTGATGCATTAATCATTGCAACGGGTGCTTCTGCTAAATACTTAGGCCTAGAGTCTGAAACTAACTTCCAAGGCCGTGGTGTTTCGGCATGTGCTACGTGTGACGGCTTTTTCTATAAAGGTCAAAAAGTAGCGGTTGTTGGTGGTGGTAATACAGCGGTTGAAGAAGCGCTTTACTTATCTAACATTGCTGACGAAGTACATGTTATTCATCGTCGTGACAGTTTCCGCAGTGAAAAAATACTTGCTGACCGCCTTGCTGAAAAAGCAGCAAACGGTAACGTTGTAATGCATTACAACCGTACGCTTGATGAAGTATTAGGCGACCAAATGGGCGTAACTGGCGTTCGTATTAAAGATGCACACTCTGATGCAACTGAAGAGCTAGATTTAGCAGGCGTATTTATTGCTATTGGCCACAAGCCAAATACTGATATGTTTGTTGGTCAACTAGAAATGAAAGATGGCTACTTAGTTGTAGAGTCTGGTCTTCACGGTAACGCGACTCAAACAAGCGTAGAAGGCGTTTTTGCTGCAGGTGATGTGTCAGACCACATTTACCGTCAAGCAATCACATCTGCGGGTACAGGCTGTATGGCTGCCCTTGATGCTGAACGTTTCTTAGATAATTTATAAGCAATTAAATAAATTATTATAGGGCTGATTATTCAGCCCTTTTTTTATGCCTAAAATATAGTTACACTTTAAGATCAATTATAAAATAAGTACTGTATGAGAAATCAGCTATACCAATTAAGCGAAAACGATATAGCATTCCCCAATCCGGAATACGCATTAGAATCCCCTGATGGCTTGTTAGCAATTGGCGGAGATTTGAGTTTACCTCGCCTAAGTAATGCCTACAAAAGCGGAGTATTTCCTTGGTTTAGTGAAGATGAGCCTATTATGTGGTGGTCGCCCAGCGAGCGAGGCATTTTTGAGCTTAATGATTTTCATATAAGTAAGAGCCTGCGTAAGCATTTAAAAAAGCACCCTGTAAGAGTAACCATTAATAATGCCTTTGAAGAGGTGATAGAAGCCTGTCGCGATCAACGCCTTGATACCGATGGCACCTGGATCACCTCTGACATGCTCGACGCATACGTTAATGCACACAATGCTGGCATTGCACATAGTTTAGAGGTATGGAGTAACGGAGAGCTTGCAGGTGGCTTATACGGCATAATGCAAAATGGTGTATTTTGTGGTGAGTCGATGTTTCATCATCAAACCAATTGCTCTAAGCTTGCTATGTGGGCACTGGTAAATTGGCTTAAACGCCATAATGCACATTTTATTGATTGCCAGTTAGAAAACCCTTATTTAATGACCCTGGGTGCACAAGTAATCCCCCGTTCCACATTTTTGACTAAACTAAAAGCTGCACATAACTATACTGTTAACCCTATTATGTGGGAGCCACAAGAACTTGACGCAATCTATGAATGAGCAACTTCCTGCACGTGTTGGTTTAACCCAAGAGTTTGACTGTAGTTATTTACCCAACAGACAAGAGCAACTTTTAGTTATTCTTGATCCCAGTTGCTACAGCACCGACAAATTTGAGTCATTATTAGGCTTAGGGTTTCGTCGCAGTGGTAACCAAATATACCGTCCGCACTGCCCAATATGCAGCGCATGTAGTTCTGTACGCGTATTAGCACAAGACTTTATGCCCTCAAAATCGCAAAAACGTAAACTAAACAAAGCAAAAACACAGTTTGAGGTAAAATATTCAACGCAAGAGCGACCTGAGTACTATCCACTTTATAGCAAGTACATAACGATGCGTCATCAGGATGGAAGTATGTATCCTCCTGAAAAAGAACAGTTTCAAAGTTTTTTGCTTTGTAGTTGGCTCAAGATCACATTTATTGAACTATGGCACCAAGATACTTTAGTCGCAGTTGCCGTAACTGATTGTATGAATAGCGCTATTTCTGCAATTTATACCTTTTTTGATCCCGACTTTGAACATTATAGCTTAGGCTCTGTGATGATATTAGAGCAGCTAAAGTTTGCTAAAGAGCAAAATAAGCAATACGTGTACTTGGGCTATCAAATTGATGAATGCGACAAAATGAAGTACAAAACTCAGTTTTTACCTGCTCAAAAACAGCTCAATGATGAGTGGGTGGCTATTTAATTTGCAAATATAGCCCCTGCGCCTTTACTTATTGGAGTATTTTGGGCAAAATCTGCAGCGTTTAACTATTAAAGAGGTGTTACGCTAAACATGGCGAAAGAAGACGTAATCGAAATGCAAGGGACAGTCCTTGATACTTTACCAAATACAATGTTCCGAGTTGAGCTAGAAAATGGTCACGTAGTTGTGGCTCATATTTCAGGCAAAATGCGCAAAAACTATATCCGTATTTTAACCGGCGATAAAGTAACGGTAGAAATGACTCCTTACGATTTATCAAAGGGTCGTATCGTATTCCGTGCTCGCTAAGTAAGTGCGTAAACGAGATTTAGTTTTTGGCTAGTGTTTTACTAGCTTTAAGCGTTTATTAAATGTAATTGATAGACATTGACTAGCAATTACATTTAATAAACAAAAAGCCCAGTTTTTGCTGGGTTTTTTGTTGCCTATAAAAAGGGCAAAAAAATGGCCCGCTATTATGTAGCGGGCCATTTTATTTAACTAGATTATTTAATTAACGTTTTACGCTGGTGTTAAATTACTCTCGTAATCAAAGCGAATCTTCTTGTCTTTAACTGATACTTTAACCGTACCGCCATCAACAAGTTCACCAAACAGTATTTCGTTAGCTAATTGCTTTTTAAGCTCTTCTTGAATAACACGTGCCATTGGACGTGCGCCCATCGCTTTGTCGTAACCTTTGTCAGCAAGCCATTCACGCGCTTTAGACGTCAGTTCAAGGTTAACCGATTTTTTATCAAGCTGTGCTTGAAGCTCTACAATAAACTTATCAACAACAAGTAAAATAACGTCACGTTCAAGGTGATTAAACCAAATGATGTTATCTAAACGGTTTCTAAATTCGGGTGAAAATACTTTATTAATTGCACCCATTGCATCGTGCGTATGATCTTGCTCTGTAAAACCAATCGACTTACGCGTAGTTTCTTGAACGCCCGCATTGGTAGTCATTACAACCACTACATTTCTAAAGTCAGCTTTACGGCCGTTATTATCGGTTAGCGTACCGTGATCCATAACCTGTAGCAAAATGTTGTAAATGTCTGGATGCGCTTTTTCAATCTCATCTAAAAGTACAACAGCATGTGGGTTTTTAATAACCGCTTCTGTTAATAAACCACCTTGCTCAAAACCAACATACCCTGGTGGAGCACCAATTAATCGACTTATTGCATGGCGTTCTACATATTCCGACATATCAAAACGAATAAACTCAACACCCATACATTTAGCAAGTTGCTTAGTTACTTCTGTTTTACCCACACCGGTAGGCCCTGCAAACAAGAACGAACCTACTGGCTTTTCTTCGCTCGATAAACCAGAGCGAGATAAACGAATAGCTGATGTAAGTGCGTCAATAGATTGATCTTGCCCAAACACGAGCATTTTAAGGTTACGGTCTAAGTTTTTAAGCGTTTCTTTATCTGTCGACGAGACGCTTTGCGCTGGGATACGTGCCATTTTAGATATAATTAATTCTATATCTGCTACGCCAATGGTTTTTTTACGTTTAGAGCTAGGTTGCAGGCGCTGACTTGCACCGGCTTCATCAATTACATCAATGGCTTTATCTGGCAAGTGGCGCTCATTAATGTATTTAGCACTGAGTTCTGCAGCTGCTTTTAATGCTTTTTGAGTGTAACGAATGCCATGATGCTCTTCGTAACGCTCTTTTAAGCCGTTTAATATTTTAGTGGTATCGGCAACACTTGGCTCAAGTACATCAATTTTTTGAAAGCGACGTACTAATGCACGGTCTTTCTCAAAAATATTTTTATACTCGTTGTAAGTTGTTGAACCCATACAACGTAGCTTACCACTTGAAAGGAGTGGTTTAAGCAAGTTTGATGCGTCCATAACACCACCAGACGCCGCGCCGGCACCGATTATGGTATGTATTTCATCAATAAATAAAATAGAGCCTGGCTCAGCTTGCAGCTCTTTTAGTAAGCTTTTAAAGCGCTTTTCAAAGTCGCCACGGTATTTAGTACCCGCAAGCAATGCACCCATATCTAGCGAGTACACAACAGCATCTGCAATTACTTCTGGTACTTGCTTATTAACAATGCGATACGCTAAGCCTTCAGCAATTGCTGTTTTACCAACGCCCGCTTCACCAACAAGTAATGGGTTATTCTTTTTACGACGACACAATACTTGTACCGTGCGCTCTACTTCGCTGTCGCGTCCGATCAGTGGATCAATGTTACCTTCACGAGCTTGAACGTTTAAGTTAGTTGTAAAGCTGTCTAGCTTGCTTGCTTCTTCATTTTGAACTTCTTGCACTTCATCATGAATATCGTCGCTGTCGTTGCCTAATTCATCATCTGCTTTAGAAATACCATGCGAAATAAAGTTAACGATGTCTAAACGCGATACATCATGCTTTTTAAGTAAATATACAGCTTGGCTTTCTTGCTCAGAAAAAATAGCAACTAGCACATTCACGCCAGTGACTTCATTTTTACCTGACGATTGCACATGGAACACAGCGCGTTGTAATACACGTTGAAAGCCAAGTGTTGGCTGAGTTTCACGCTCTTCTTCTAAATCTGGAATGACGGGTGTTGTTTCGTCAATAAATTCTAATAATTCGGTTTTTAAACCAGAAATATTAACACCACACGCGTTTAGGGCTTCTCCTGCAGAAGGATTATCTAACAGCGCAAGTAAAAGGTGCTCTACGGTCATAAACTCATGACGGCGAGTGCGCGCTTCACGAAACGCGGCATTTAATGTGAGTTCTAAGTCTTTGTTTAGCATTGGCAACCCCTTACTGAGATAATAATTTATACCACAACAATCGGATGTTTGATCACCCTAATTGGTATTTATTCCTGCTCACAACTACAAAGCAGTGGATGCTCGTTATCCCGTGAGTAACGGTTAACTTGTTCAGCTTTGGTATGAGCTACATCAGCGCTGTAAACACCACATATACCCTTACCTTTTTCATGAACCTGAAGCATCACGTCGGTTGCTCTATCGCTATCCATATTAAAAAACGTCGTTAAAACTTCTATTACAAAGTCCATCGGCGTGTAGTCGTCGTTATTTAAAACAACTTTATATTTTCGCGGCGGCTGTAGCTTTTGCTTTTCGCTGTCGCGAACTGTATCGATAACACCTGAATCTTTCATACCACTCATAATTAAATATAGTCTTGTCTTTGTAACTCAAGCAAACTTGAATAAAAAATAAATAAAATGTTAAAAAAATAACTCAAAACACTTGACTGGTTGGCTAAATAAACTACAGTCAAACGTAGATTGATTAAACCTTAGTCAGTCTAGCAAATAATACAATTTAGAATAACTAAATTAGTCAACTTATTGAAGGATGTAGAAGTATGGCTTGCGGTAAAGTTAAATGGTTCAACAACGCTAAAGGTTTTGGTTTCATCGTAGAAGACGGCTGCGAGAATGATATTTTCGCTCATTACTCAACAATTGTAATGGACGGTTATAAAACGCTTAAAGCTGGTCAAGATGTAACATTCGAATTAGAACAAGGACCTAAAGGTCTACACGCTAAAAATATTGCCCCAGATGGTGACATTATTGAGTGACTATTGTTTTGTTCGACTAAAGCGAGTGACCTTTTAAGATCCTCGCTTAATTCCTTAAGCATACTAACTTATCTCTTCTCCCCTATTTATTGCCTCTTTTCATTCAAATTCAACCCTTTTCCTTGAATTTATTTTATATACCCCAATGTTCTAAGAGTTGATTGTTTAACTGCTTATTGGGCATGCTCAACCTCTAGCCCTTTTTATTTAAGCTTGTTACACTCTTGGTGCTAAAAATTGCGTATTAACGCAGCAACTAATCCAACTTGTCGCCTCTTTTATTATATGTACTAGGCTAAAGGCTGATTTATTTTTGTTAATTTTTTAGCTATAAATACAATTCCAGTTCGTCAGGTGTGACTATTCTGCTTTTATAAAAGAGCAACGCTGAGTACCAACACCTAACAAACTATTCATTACGAGCGTATGTATTCATTAACTTGTTTAATAATATGTACTCACTCATTAGTAATGATTTTCTTTGCATTGTTGAATAAGACCTTTTCGGTCTACTATCTAGGAATGATGATGACATCAAAAATTATCTATACAAAAACGGACGAAGCTCCGGCACTAGCAACTTACTCGTTGCTACCGATCATCCAAGCATATACAAATGCGGCCGGTGTTGAAGTTGAAACTCGCGATATCTCATTAGCAGGTCGTGTAATTGCTAGCTTCCCTGATTATTTAACACAAGAACAACGCATTGGTGATGCACTTGCTGAACTTGGCGAGCTTGCTAAAACACCAGAAGCAAACATCATCAAATTACCAAACATCAGTGCATCTGTACCACAGCTTCGCGCTGTAATTAAAGAGCTTCAAGCAAAAGGTTACGCTCTTCCAGAATACCCTGTTGAACCTAAAAATGATGAAGAAAAAGCAATTCAAGCTGCTTACGACAAAATCAAAGGCAGTGCAGTAAACCCAGTACTACGTGAAGGTAACTCTGATCGTCGCGCACCAGGTTCTGTAAAAGAATATGCACGTAACAACCCGCATTCAATGGGTGCGTGGAGCAAAGATTCAGAGTCTTATGTTGCAAGCATGAGCGAAGGCGACTTCTTTGGTTCAGAAAAGTCAGTAACTGTTGATACAGCCACTGATGTACGTATTGAACATGTTGCAACTAACGGCGACGTTTCTGTACTTAAACAAAGCACGCCTCTTTTAGCTGGCGAAGTTATTGATGCATCAAGCATCAGCGCTTCTAAGCTTCAAGCTTTCTTAGCTGCTGAAATTGACGCTGCTAAAGAAAAAGGTGTTTTATTCTCGCTTCACATGAAAGCGACAATGATGAAAGTATCTGATCCAATTATCTTTGGTCACGCTGTAAAAGTATTCTACAAAGATGTATTTGCTAAACACGGTGAGCTTTTTGAAGAGCTAGGTGTTGATGTAAATAATGGTTTAGGCGATGTATATTCTAAAATTCAAACATTAGACGATGCTAAGCGCGAAGAAATTGAAGCGGACATTCAAGCTGTTTACGCTAGCCGCCCTGCTATTGCTATGGTTGATTCTGACCGTGGTATTACAAACCTACACGTACCAAGTGACGTGATCATCGATGCTTCTATGCCTGCTGCAATCCGTTCAAGCGGTCAAATGTGGAATAACGATGGTAAATTACAAGACACTAGCTTTGTAATTCCAGATCGTTGTTACTCGGGTATTTACCAAGCAACTATTGATTTTTGTAAAGTAAATGGCGCGTTTGATCCAACAACTATGGGTAGCGTACCTAACGTTGGCCTTATGGCTCAAAAAGCTGAAGAATACGGTTCACACGATAAAACGTTTGAGGCTAAAGCAGATGGTTCTATCCGTGTTGTTGATGCAAATGGTAATACATTACTTGAGCACAGTGTTGAGCAAGGCGATATTTGGCGCATGTGTCAGGTTAAAGACGCACCAATCCAAGATTGGGTTAAGCTTGCAGTAAATCGTGCACGCGCAACAGGCGTTCCAGCTATTTTCTGGTTAGACGAAAACCGTGCACATGATGCAGAGCTAATCAAAAAAGTAAATAAATACCTACCAGATCACGATACAGCTGGCCTAGATATTCAAATTTTAGCACCGCTTGAAGCAACATTGTTCTCACTAGCGCGAATTAAAGAAGGTAAAGACACTATTTCTGTAACAGGTAACGTTTTACGTGATTACCTTACAGATTTATTCCCAATTTTAGAGCTAGGTACGAGTGCTAAAATGCTTTCAATTGTTCCACTTATGAACGGTGGTGGATTATTTGAAACTGGCGCGGGTGGTTCTGCACCTAAGCATGTTCAACAATTCGAAAAAGAAAACCACCTACGTTGGGATTCTTTAGGTGAATTTTTAGCACTTGCTGCATCGCTTGAGCACCTAAGCGTAACTACGGGTAACAACAAGGCACAAGTACTTGCTGATACACTTGATAAAGCGACAGGCACTTTCTTAGCAGAAAACAAGTCTCCTTCACGTAAAGTGAAAGAAATTGATAACCGTGGTTCTCATTTCTTCCTATCTTTATTCTGGGCACAAGAACTTGCTAAGCAAAATGATGACAGTGAACTTAAAGCACAGTTTACTCAAATTGCTAGCGACCTTGAGTCTAATAAAGAACAAATCGTAAGTGAACTTAACGATGCGCAAGGCCCTGCAGTTGATTTAGGCGGTTACTTCCAGCCTAACGATGATGCAGCCTTTAAAGCGATGCGTCCAAGCACTACATTTAACGATATTCTTGCTAAATTAGTATAAATATTGGTTTAAATTTAAAAGCCGCTTACTTGTAAAAGTAAGCGGCTTTTTTTATGTCTAATACCAATCTGCTTAATTAAGTGATCTATTTTTAGGATGGAAAAACGTGTTGATAGCTAGGCAAAAAATTCGCTATTTAGTTGTTCTAAATGAGAATTTTTTAACACAGGTAGCGACACGTTTAGCCCCGCAAAATGATTAAGTATTATTGCGGATTGGTATAAACTTTAAAACAGGCCGCTATTTATAAAATAGCGGCCTTTAAAATAATTAAGATTTATTTGGTAATTTAATTATTTAGTATATGCACGTGGCATTTTTGAATCAGTCGTATAACGGTCACGCAGTTTATCTTGACGAGATTGTGTAGAAACCTCAACCCCATTAATAAACATTTTGTTCACGTGGCTGCTTAGTTCAAACGGGTCATTACTCCACATTACTACATCAGCAGCTTTACCTACTTCAAGGCTACCTGCATTAATACCAAATACATCAGCAACGTTTGATGTAACCGCTTTTAACGCACCTTCTTGGCTCATACCATACGATACTGCATTACCAGCATCAAAACGCAGCTGATAAATGTTGTGACTTGCATCACCACCTACCGTTAATAATACTTTAACGCCTGCTTTTTCTAGCACACCTGCATTATCTAAACTCGCATGAAGCGAATCAAAACTTGCTGGTAAGCTGTCCATTGCACTAATAATCACTGGGATATTTGCTTTAGCAACGCGCTCTTTAACTACAACAGCGTCTTGTGCGCCGTTAAGTACTAAGTTAATACCAAATTGCTCTTTTACTTTAATAAGCTCAATAATATCTGCCGCACGTGATACGCCAACCACTAATGGCATTTCGCCACTGAGTACTCTTGCCATTACTTTGTCTTCAGTACTTGGCTTGTCGTCATCTTTTTTAGCTTTTTTACCGGCTTTCGTTTTGTGCTCATCAAGTTTATTAATCAGTGTTTGCAAAGTAAAAGCACGAGAGCCTTTACTGCGCTCACCTAAGTAAACAATTAAAGCCGCTTGTTTTTGCATGTCGCTGTCAAAACTACCACTTAAATCAACAACACTCGCAAGGCCTGAAAAAATGCTATCGCCGCCATGAGGGGTAATGACATCGCGTGTTACACCGCCTTTACGAGCGTAAGGGATTAAGCTTGAGTGTGCGTTGTAAGCAAGACTTACGTCAAAATCAATACCGGCTTTTTCCTCGCCTGCATCGCGAGAGCCCGCAACTGCACTTACTTCAACTAAACCAAGTTGATTAATACTTGCAATAAAGCCAGGGGTTACAATTTGGCCCTTTGCATCAATAATTTGATCTACTTTAATTTCAGTTGGGTTAATCGCTGTGATTTTACCATCTGTCATTACAATGCTTGCCGCTTCTAATACACCTTGATCAGATGACGTATGCAATGTTGCATTAATAATTGCTAGCGATTGTGCGCTTACAGCACCAGATGCTAATAATCCTGCAGCAACCAGAGAAAGCGAAAACGAACGTGATAAATTTTTCATTCTGGGTGCTCCTTATTGTTGACCTAACATAAAATCACTTGTAGCTTGATACGCGCTGTCGTTTCTATCGTAAACTTTTGCACCATCAACAAACACTTGTTCAGCTTTAGCATAAACACTAAATGGGCTTTGATTCCAAATAACAACATCGCCCTGCTTACCCGCTTCTAGTGAACCTGTTTTGTCATCAATACCTAACGACTTAGCAGCGTTAGCCGTGATCCATTTAATAGCGTGTTGCTCAGAAATATCAAAACCGTTTTCGTTAGCACGGTACATAACCTTGCCAGCTTCTTGGTTTAAGCGCTGAATAGTGGTATCTGAATCTGAGTGGACAACTGCACATGAATTTTTAACAGCATCAACAATAGCTACGTTTTCTTGAACCATGTCGTAGGCTTCCATTTTAAAACCCCACCAGTCTGGCCAAAGTGCAGCACACGAGCCATTCTCAGCAAGTAGGTCAGCAATTTTATATGCTTCTACACCGTGATGGAATGTACCCGCGTCGTAATTAAATTCTTTTGACAGGTCAATCATCATTGCCATTTCTTCAGCTTTATAACAATGATTATGAATACGTACTTCGCCTTCAAGCACACCACGAAGCGTATCGTGTTTAATATCACGTACTGGTGCTTCTGGGTTTAAACCTGCTTCATAATCGGCATCGTACTTATCCCATGCACGTTTGTACTCAGCGGCTTCAGCCCACGCCATACGGTAACCAGCCATATTACCCATACGGGTTGAAGGCAATACACCTTGACGACCATAAACACGTTTAGGGTTTTCACCACACGCCATTTTTAAACCATACGGCGCCTCTGGAAATTTCATACCTTGCATAGTGTGTGCAGGAACGTTTTTAAGCGTAACGCCGCGTCCACCAAATAAGTTAGCTGAGCCTGGTAAAATTTGTAGAGAAGTAATACCGCCTTCGCGTGCACGATTAAAGCCTGGATCTTGTGGCCAAACAGAATGCTCAACCCACACTTCTGCAGTGTTAGGACTTGTCATTTCGTTACCATCTTGATGCGACTCAACCGAAGGGCTTGGGTATGCACCTAAATGTGAATGCACGTCAATAATACCCGGTGTTACCCATTTGCCTTGTGCATCAATTGTAATATCAGCAGTAGCAGTTAAGTCTTTACCAACTTGTTGTACTTTGCCGTCAACAAGTAATACATCAGCATCATCTAAACGCTCACCAGTACCTGTAAGTACTGTTGCATTTGTAATAAGTGTGCTTGATGTAGAAACGGGCTGATAAGTGCTTGGGTAAGGATTTTTGTTGATTGTTATTTTATCGTCTTGCGGGCCGTTTTCTTGGCAACCTACAAGTGCAGCAGCTAAGCCAACTGCTAATAAAGAAGGTGCAAATTTTTGCATGTTGTTTGGATCTCCTGTTTTTTTGCTACTTTAGCGAAAGCTAAGTGATAAAGCCAAAAAAACAGGTGAAAACGCAGTTAATTAAGATGAATATCTGTAATTATTTCTTTATATAATTGTTATACAACTTTTCAAGCGCACCTTCGGTTGTAAGCGATGGATCTTTACTAATAAAGTGCTTAACCGTACGCGTTACAAAATCAGAGTTTTGCTTATGTAGCTTTGAAAAATCTTTAATAATTGTATTACCGTCTTTAGCTGCAGTTACTTTGTCATGACGGTGACGATACTGGCTCAATGCTTTATTAAAATCACCTTGGTAGTCTTCAACCAAAATTTTATAAAAGTCACTTTTTTGTACGTTTAAATCATTAATGCAATAGTTTAGCGCCTCTTTGAAGTCGGTAAATATCATGCCTTCTACATCAAACTCTTTTGTTTTTTCACGTACTGCTACTTTGGCATCTTCAGTGGCATAGCTAAAACCAGTAAACGCTAAGCGCTCAGCGGCTTCTTTTCCTAATTTCATACCCGCTTGAATACTATGGGCAAACTCATCGCTCATGTCGCCAAGTTCGTTTTCTTCCCACATGTTATAAACACGCAGTGGTTTTGCATATTTAGTGGCAAGCTTTTTTTTCATTTTAGTAAAGCGCTCATCAATCGTCATCAGCCTTTCGTTATGTAAAAGTGCATGGCACTCATAACAAGCGGCAATAGATATAAAATCAGCTTCTTCACCTAAATCAACAATGCTTTGTAGCATATGCAGCGGCGGACAATGGTCGCGCTCTGTCGCTTCACAGCCACAATAAAAACACTGGTTAAAATGCTGCTGATCGCAAGCGTATGCTTGCTGATAATAACTGGCTAACGTTTTGCTCACCGTTGCTCCTAAAAAACACGACTAAATTATGGG
>NZ_PJAV01000110.1:0-23811 GCF_002836695.1 Pseudoalteromonas sp. 78C3 | reverse complement strand
AACTAGTTTAGTGTGCTTAAGTTACGTTAAAATGGGTGTTTTAGTGATTCTGTAAATTGATTTATAAGCTCAATTTCACAGAGTTTATAGCTAATGGCCGCTGTTGTCGCATTAGGAAGTTTTATTAAGTAACGCCATTGGCAGGCACTCTCAAGGTACTTTTCGTTATTTTTAATGCTGCGCATAAATAACGGCAATACTTGCGTATTACCTGTGCTTTCTTGTGACTTAGTTAGCTCATATTTGCGCTTTTGTATCCAACTGCCTTGTGCTTGCTTTGCTTTATCAATCTGGCTATCTAGGCATTGAATATACCGCTTAGCTTCATCGGTTGTTGCTTTAGCGGCTAAAGTACATGCTTCATTTGCAAAGCTGTACTGGCTTGTAGCTAATAGCACAATGGCAGTTAGTTTTAATAAATAGTTACTTTTTGTCATTGTAATTAAACTCTAAGATAAATTGAGCGCCGGCTAAGTTATCAGCATCGGTAATGGTAAGCGTCCCGTTATACGACTTAACTAAATCAGATACAATCGCCATGCCTACGCCGTGTCCGCTTTCGTATGTATCGAGGCGAGTACCACGTGTAAGTAAAGATTCACGTTTATCCTCTGGCACACCAGGGCCATCATCGCTAATTCCAATACACAGAGTTTTACTTTGGATTACTTGTATTTCTACTTGCGAGCGACACGCTTTACAGGCGTTATCAATCAAGTTACCGAGTAATTCCATTAAATCTGTTTGGTCACCTAAAAAGTAATCTTTTTCGGTTACGGTGCAGGTGAAAATAATATCTTTATCACGGTATACTTTTGCCATAGCACTGAGTATTGAATCAAGTACTGGCTTAATAGGTGTTTGCTTTTTCCACGTGTCTGATGCACCGGTTGCAGCACGCTTTAATTGGTGCTCGATCATCACATTAATTCGGTCGAGTTGTTCTTGTGCATCGGCATCGTTTGCCAATGGACTTGATTTTAGTACTGCAAGCGGTGTTTTAAGTGCATGAGCAAGGTCGCTTAATGAGGCTCTATAGCGCTCTTTTTGGCGCTGTTGCGACTCAAGTAGCAAGTTTAGGTCTGCTTTTATTGTTTGCAGCTCTACAGGGTAGAGGCCTTTAATTTCTTGAATATCACCCGATTCAATCGCTTTTATTTCTTTATCGAGTCGTTGGAGTGGGCGAGCGCTCCAAATGAAACCAATAGCCATTAGGCCTGCAATTGCAATCCCCATGATAAACATCCAATCTACAAGGGTTTGCTTAAAGCCATCCATTATACGAAGTAGAGCGTCGTTACGTTTGACTAATATAAAGCGAGCTTGTTCTGATTGATCTATGTTGTTTAAAATTACAGTCAGGCTAAGTTGCCAGTACGCGGTATTATTATACTCCACACGCCTGAAGTCGGCGGCACCGGCTTTGGTTTCTATTTGTTGAGGTACATAGTTTAAATTTACAGCCGATTCTGAGTTCCAAACAGGGTCATCATCGCGGTAAATCATTGCGTAGGTATCTGAATTTAATCTGTTTAACTCAGGCGCTAAAATAGTGCTGGGCATAATAATACCATGCTCAGTAAAGTCGACTTCAGATATTAGCGAGTAGAGCTGCGCCTCGAGGGTTTTTTCTGTCGCATCAACAAGCGAAGCGTAATACGCTTTGCCAATTGAATAAAATAAGATAGGGAGTGCGACTAATAAAACAAAGACAAGGATAAATCCTTGCCTTATTTTTAACGATATTTGCGGTATTACCACTGGCTTTTAAGCCTGTAACCACGCCCACGTAGTGTTTCTACTGGGTTTAGTACGCCTTCAGGGTCAAGCTTTTTACGCAAACGTAGTACAAATACTTCAATTACGTTTGAATCAAGGTCGAAGTCTTGGTCGTAAATATGCTCAGTAAGTTCTGATTTAGAAATTACTTTTTGCGGATTTACCATTAAGTATTCAAGTACTTTATATTCGTAAGCTGTAAGGCTAAGTTCTTTATCATCAACCCATACTTGTTGTGAACGTGTATGAATTTTAATTGGACCCGCAGTCATTTCTGGATTTGCTTTACCAGCACTGCGACGAATTAATGCATTACAACGTGCAATAAGTTCTTCAACATGAAATGGTTTAGTAAGGTAGTCATCTGCACCTGCATCTAAACCTTCTACTTTATCCTGCCAGCGATCGCGCGCTGTTAAGATTAAAATAGGGATAGTAATGCCTTGTGCTCGTGCTTTATTGATTAGCTCAATACCGTCTATTTTAGGTAAACCTAAATCAACTACGGCCATATCAAGCGGGTATTCTGTAATGTGGAAAAGACCTGCTTCACCATCGTGACATAAATCCACGCTGTAACGTTCTTTTTCTAAAGCATTACGTAGGTTATCTGCTAAATGTAAATCGTCTTCAATAACTAAAATTCGCATTTGTTAATCCTTTTTCACTTCGCCGGTTTTTTTATTTATATGTAAATCAACGACGTGGCCGTCAGATTTGAGTATTCGTACGGTATAAAAATCTGTTTTTTCGGTAATTTTTAAGGTCTTACCGCCTATTGTTTTCTTTGCAAGTATTACGGCTTTCTTTTTGTCCACCTCAGCATGAGATGCTTGGGTGGCCGTCGCTGCTTGAGCAAAGTTAGCTAAGCTAACACAAGCAATAAAACCGAGGCTTAATAATACGCGCATAATGGAAAACTCCTAGACCAGACCCACTTAGTTTAATTAACTAAGTTACTAAAATTCAAGTAAAAACGCTAAATTCGCTTTTATCCCAGTAATTTTAATTAAAATCTTGTGAACAAACCCTGAATTACAGTGCAACACACGCTCTTAGGGTTTAATACACTTTTAAGCAGGGAACACTTTTTTGAAAGGTTTAACAATTGTATTTTCATAGATGCCAGCGGCAACGTAAGGGTCAGCTGCTGCCCACTCTCGAGCTGCTTCTATTGACTCAAACTCCGCAACAACTAATGAACCGGTAAAACCTGCTTCTTGAGGATCTTCACTATCGACTGCCGGAAATGGACCCGCAGTTAATAAACGGTTTTGTGAATCAAGCTCACTAAGGCGTGCTAAATGTGCCGGGCGTGCTGCTTTTCTAAGCTCTAAGCTGTTTTCAACATCTGTTGAGTGAATCATGTACAACATAAGGAATCTCATAAAAATTGTTAAATTTGATTAACGCAATACTACCACAGCGTTGAAAATTGGTGAATTAAAAGCGTATTTACACAGGTTTACACTTCGATTTTATTTTTAAGCTGTAATTGCTTGAAAATATCTGTGTAACACTGGTAGAGTCGCTGAAATATACAAAATAATAAAAAGGTTTTATGCATGAGCGAAAATAGAGAACGATTTAGTTCCCGTCTCGGATTCATAATGGCAGCGGCAGGTTCGGCTGTTGGTATTGGTAATTTAGTTGGTTTTCCGGTTTCTGCTACCAAAAATGGTGGTGGCGCATTCTTATTAATTTACGCTTTATTTGTCGTGTTCATTTGTTTACCAGTCATGATGGCTGAAATGGCAATGGGTCGTAACGCTCAAAAAGATCCACTTGGTTCGTACAAGCTATTATCTAATAACGATAAAAAATGGAAGCTAGCAGGTTTTTTAGCGGTGCTTACACCATTTATGATTGCTGTGTTTTATATGGTAATTACAGTTTGGATTTTTGGTTACTTAACGCAAACAGGCCTCGGTAATTTAGATTTACTTGCAGATCCTGGCCACTTTGGTGTTTTTATTAATAGTTACACTGTGTTTGGCTATATGGCCGTTGTGGTTATTATTGTTAACTTAATTTTATTAGGGGGTGTTAAACAAGGCATAGAAAAAGCCGCTAAATTTTTAATGCCAGCCTTACTTTTCATGCTACTTGCCTTAGTTACTTATGTATTAACGCTTGATAACGCAATGGCCGGTGTTAAATACTACATTATTCCTGATTTTTCTAAGATGAGTGCAAGTGTACTTAATGGCGCATTAAGCCAAGCGTTTTTCTCGCTATCGCTGGGTATGGGTATATTAATGACTTACGCGTCATACATTTCTAAAAAAGATGACATTGTAAGTAGCGCTAAAATGGTCGCTATTACGGACTCACTCGTTGCGTTTGTAGCGGGCCTAATGGTGTTGCCCGCTATATTTAGCTTTGATCCAACCACAGACCCATCAGCACTTTCTGACTCGTCTGTATCAATGATTTTTGTATACCTACCTAAAATATTACTAGCACTGCAAAATGATATTGGCTATGTAGGTGCGTCTATTGTTGCGTTCTCATTCTTCTTATTAGTATTTTTTGCAGCGATTACTTCACTTGTTTCAATAGTAGAAGTACCGACAGCAACACTAAGTGACCGTAAAGGTATTAGCCGTAAAAAAGCATTGGGCATCCTTACACTTTCAACCGGTGTACTTACTATTTTATGTACAATGTCGTTTGGTATGATTGACAGCCTTACTTCGTTCACCAGTTATGGCGGCGTTAATAAGAGCTTTTTTGATATTATTGTTGATGTATTTTACGACACAATTTTACCGCTTAATGGCTTAATGGTGTGTTTGTTTGTAATGTACCGCTGGAAAAAAGCACGCTTAACGCAAGAGCTAAGCTTAGGTTCGCCTAATTATGCGGGAAGCTTGATGGAAAAGTACGTTAACTTTTCACTTTCAACGTTTATTCCTGTCATTCTAGCTGTGATATTTATAAATACAGTGGCGACTAAGTTTTTTGATTTAAAAATATTTGGTTTTTAAATAGACCTCTTTAAAAGCTTATTGAATAATAAAATGCCGCTCAGTTAAGCTTAGCGGCATTTTTTATGAGCGTTTTTTCAGGTATCTGGTAACTATTAAAAGGATTTAAAATGAATAAAATTATTATTGGGTTTGCTTTTGCTATTTCATCATTTGGCGCATTTGCACAAAGCGCTGATGGTTGGCCAGAAGGCGGTGCAATGCACACCGGCAATACTTATAATTTAGAGGGCAATAGATACAAAACTAAAATCAGTGAAATGATGGATGAAATTTACCCGCAACTAACTGATGATTACCAAGTTGATGCAGTTAAAGCACAAATAAAAGCATGGGAGCAGTATATAGATGCTACATGTAAGGTTGTTGGCATAGCAACGGGTGCCGGTGGCTCTTGGCCCTCAACGTATAGTGTTAAATGCGAAAGAAGCCTAAGTTATGATAGATACTTTGCGACTAAAAATGCGCTAAAGTGTGTTAATAGATTGAGCAAAGAAGAGTTTGTAGGGCGTAGCGAAAAGTTAAATTGTTTAATTCAAACATTAAATATAAAAATATTTTAAGACATACATAGCGCTACAGCTAAATTATACAGTTAGCTGTAGCATTTTAGGCTTTATAGCAACTCAATACTTACTGTTGCGCCTTTTTCGATATTGCCGCTTTGTGCTGGCACTACAATTAAGCAGTTAGCTTTACTAAGCGACGAAAGTACACCCGAGCCCTGTTTATTAAACGGGGCAACCATCAAGTCACCTTGCTCGTTAATTGTTGCTGTACCGCGTTGAAAGTCGGCTCTTCCTGGACGCTTTTTAATAACGGATGTAGTAACAGCGTTAAAACGCATTTTAGGGTTTACTTCACCAAGACCCGACAGCTTTTGCAGTGCAGGCTCTACTAACTGATTAAACGTCACTGCAGCCGATACAGGGTTACCTGGCAAGCCAAAAAAGTAGCTGTTACTTAGTTTACCAAAGGCAAAAGGTTTGCCTGGCTTCATAGCTATTTTCCAAAAGTGAATTTCACCAATTTCGTTAAGTACTTCTTTAGTAAAGTCAGCTTCACCAACCGATACACCACCTGAGCTTATTACGGCATCGGCGAGTTCGTTCGCTTTTAAAAATGCATTGGTGATGAGTTCTTTGTCATCGGGGATTATTCCTAAATCAAGCACGTCGATATTTTTTTGTTGCAGCGCACTAATAATAACAGCGCGGTTACTTTCAAAAATAGCACCTTGTTTAAGCGGCTGCCCAGGTTCAATAAGTTCGTCACCGGTAGAAAGCACGGCTATTTTTAAGGTTCTTACCACGTCTATATTGGCAATTCCTAAAGATGCAAGTAACCCCACATCAACGGCTTTTAATTTATCACCTGCTTTTAAAATAATATCGTCGATTGCAATATCTTCGCCAGCAAAACGCACGTTTTCATTTAGTTCTGGTTGCGCGCTAAACGTAATTTTATCGCCATCAACCGAGGCGTTTTCTTGCATTACAACGCCGTTAGCGCCGGGTGCAATGGCGGCGCCGGTCATTATTCTTACGCATTGACCTGGGGTCAGTGTGCCTTCAAAAACTTGACCTGCAAACACGCTACCTACTTGTGTATAGGTTAAGCTTTTGTCTGAAATACATAGCGCATAGCCATCCATTGCAGAGTTGTTATGAGCTGGCACGTTTATAGTTGATTTTACATCGCTTGCTAAAACGCGATCAACGCTTTGCATTATTGAGATGGTTTCAACGTCTTTAATAGGCGTTATTGTGCTCAGTATATTGTGTATTGCAGTTTCAATTGGCAATAAACCGGGTGCATTGCAAACATCGTTCATATATATTGCTTACTTAAATCATTTTATTTTGAAACAATACTTATAATGTCAAAGCTTTACAATACATGGTTGGGTTATTTTTTGCTTATGTCATCCATACTTTCGTGCAGCGTAAACGCAAAAGAAACGCTGCAAGTAGCCGTGGCGAGTAATTTTAAAACGGTATTGGAAACCCTACTAAAAAAATCTCCATTACCTAATGTTGACGTGAAAATGTCGGCTGCTTCTAGCGGTGTTTTATATTCACAAATAGTCCATGGTGCGCCATTTGATGTGTTTTTATCTGCCGACGATTTTCGCCCACAATCCCTTATTAAAGAAGGTTATGCAGAGCAAAGTAGTTTAATTACTTACGCGTTAGGCGAACTTGCTTTGTGGCAACCAAAAGCTGAAAAAGTAAATGATAAAGTTGCCATTGCTAATCCGCGTTTTTCACCTTACGGGCGTGCCTCAGAGCACTACGCGAATAACCATTTTAAAAAGCCAGTAAATTATGTGTATGGGAATAACATTACGCATGCGTTTCAGTTTGTGCAAAGTGGTAATGTAGGAGTAGGGCTGGTGGCTGTTTCATCGCTAAAAGCAGCGTACAGTAACACGCAAAATAAAAAGTATTTAGACTATACTGTGCTGCCTTCAGATCAATACCCCGATATAATTCAACAAGGCGTTATTATTAGCTCGACTAAAAAGCCTGCTAGCGCCAAGCAACTCATGCAATTTTTAATGGCAGAGGCTACGCAGCAGCAGTTAATTGAATTAGGTTACAGAATAAAGGACAACAATGCTTCAAAGTGATTTAACCGCGCTGTGGTTAACGATTAAACTTGCCTTTATAACCGCAGTACTTCTTCTTGTTTTTTGTATTCCTGTGGCTTACAAGCTCGCAGGCTATAACGGTAAATTTAAACCATTTTTAGAGGCATTAATTGCGATGCCTTTAGTTCTACCGCCTACGTTATTAGGGTTTTATTTACTTGTTATGTTTTCGCCTGATCACGCTTTTGGGCAGTTTTGGTTTTGGCTAACCGGCACGCAGCTTGCGTTTAGTTTTCAGGGGGTGGTTATTGGTTCGCTTTTTTATTCATTGCCTTTTGTAATGCAGCCGCTTGTAGCAGGGTTTAAACATATTAATCAAACCTATAACGAAGCGGCCATTGCGCTTGGGTTAAGCCCGTTTAAACGCTTTGTGCATTTAATTATCCCCCTTTTAAAACCCAGTATTGGTAGCGCGTTTGCTTTAGGGTTTGCCCATACATTGGGTGAGTTTGGTTTGGTATTAATGATTGGTGGTAATATTCAGGGGCAAACGCAAGTGGTGTCTATCGCGCTTTACGACCATGTTGAGTCGTTAAATTATGCAGCGGCGCATCAGCTTTCACTTATTTTACTGGCTATTTCGTTTGCTTGTTTGGTGCTGTTATTTAAGTTTAATAAAAGCATTATAGGGGTTAAGCAGTAACATGATTAAGTTAAGCCTTTTTAAAGCACTCAATAATTTTGATTTAGATATAAACCTTGAGCTTGAGTCGTTTAATGTTTTGGGTGTTTACGGACCTTCCGGTTCGGGTAAATCAACATTACTGCGCTGTATTAGCGGTTTAGAGCCTGCAAAAAGTGTGTGTATAAACAATCAAGCAGTGCATCAGCTTGCAAGCGATAAGCGCGGTATAACGCTTCAGTTGCAATCTTGCCCGTTGTTTCCTCATTTAGATGTGGCAGGTAATTTAGCGTTTACACAAAAACACTGTGCCAACAAACAAACCAGCTTAACGTTACAATACGTTGTTGAAACGCTTGAATTAGATGATTTACTAAATCGTGATATACAAAGCTTATCGGGCGGTGAGCGTCAACGTGTAGTATTTGCGCGCACGCTGTTAGCCGGTCAAAAATTTATAATGCTGGATGAGCCTTTTAGCGCGCTTGATTGGTCGCTGCGCTTTAAAACACTCACTAAACTTAGCGAGTTTGCAGTTAAGTTTAATATTAAATTTATAATAGTAAGTCACTCATTAAAAGAGCTGCTATTTTGCTGCGATACCCTTATTCAGCTAGATAAAGGCAAGGTGATAAACCAAGGTGCGAGTGCTCACGTTGCAAAAGCTATTTATGCAAACGATAGGCAAACACCGCTGAGCTTAATTAATTACGATGTGGTTAAATTTGATGAGAGCTATGGGCTATATCAACTGCAATTACAGCAAAGTAACCAGCCGCTTTTTGTGCTTCCTGCACTTGTAGATAGCAGTAATAAGCTAATTATTGAAAGTGAGCAACTGTCGTTTAGTGCGGTAAAGCCTGAGAAAACAACGCACAGTAATGTTTTAAAGTCGGTATTAACTGAGGCTGAGTTTATTAATAATAAGTGGCAGTTAACGCTTAATGTAGATGGGCAAACGTTGTATTGCTTGGTATCTAGGCGAGTGTGGGAAAAAAACGACTTTAAAGTGGGCGATATACTGTATACAACAATCCATAATTTAGAATAGTGATTTAACGAATTAAATCACCCCATATTTAAGCAGGTTGGCTTTACAAAGTTTGGTGTGCATATTAAATGCTGCACACCGGGCATTGACTATTTTTGGCTATTTTAAAACGATTAAATTCCATGCTTAAACCATCCACCAGCAATAAGTGTTCGTTTAAGCCTCCTGGCAAACCTGCAAGCATTTTTAGCGCTTCAGTAGCCTGAATGCTGCCTATTAGCCCCACAATAGGAGAGAGCACACCGGATTCTGAGCAGCTTTGTGTTTGCTCGCTAAAAAACTGCGATAAACAGCCATAACAGTGGCTGTTTTCATCCATAGTAAAACACGCGACTTGTCCTTCCATACGTATTGCCGAGCCTGACACCAGTGGAACTTTAGCGTTAAAACAGGCGCTATTAAGTGCATTGCGCGTTGTTAGGTTATCTGAGCAATCAATTACTATATCAATGTTATTAAATAATTGTTCTGTAGAGGTACTTGCATCAAAAAATGCCTCAATAGTGTTTATGTCTATTTCACTATTAAGCGCGTTAAGCTGTTTTTTAGCAGCACTGCATTTTGAGCTACCAATATCACTTTCTTTATACAGTATTTGTCTTTGCAGGTTGGTCACTTCTATTTCATCGTTATCAACTAAGGTAAGCGTCCCAACGCCAGATGCCGCTAAGTATTGACCTACCGCACACCCAAGCCCACCCACACCAATAATTAAAGCATGCGATTGCCATAGTCGCTCTTGTCCGTCTATATCAAGCTGCGGGAGCATAATGTGCCGAGAATAGCGCAGTTGCTGCTGGTAAGTTAATGGTGGTTTTTGCATTTTTAAACTTCTCATACTTTTTTTGAACAATACCAATTTGTTAAATCCAAGAGCAAGTAGTAACGCTTTTTATTTGCACTCTAACAGTCCATCCCTCTTCACTCATATAGTGCAACTATAACGTATTAAAACAGGATTTACACATAACTAGCTGAAATATATGAAATTTAATTAGTGGCTCAGTAATTGCTGTAATGTGTTAACTAAAACTTAACAAGTTCGAGTGCCTGCCTAGACAAAAGGGTGGGGCTTTTAATAAAACAACAATACGTTTACGAGGAAAATAAACATGCAACCGAGTTCTGGGTTTAACCTAATATCCTTTAAAGGAAAAATGAAAGTATTACATCTGAGTTGGATGGTCTTTTTTGTGTCATTTTTTGTATGGTTTAACCATGCTCCTTTATTAGGTGCCATAGCGGGTTCACTTGGGATCACCATGGCACAAGTTAAAACATTACTAATTTTAAATGTAGCGTTAACTATTCCAGCGCGTGTTGTGGTGGGTATGCTAACCGATAAATTTGGTCCCCGTATTGTTTATGCGGCACTCCTTATTAGCTGTAGTATTCCATGTTTTATGTTTGCTATGGCAACCACATTTGAGCAAGCCGCAATAGCGCGTTTTGCTTTAGGCTTTATTGGTGCTGGCTTTGTTGTGGGCATTCGAATGGTGAGTGAATGGTTTCCTGCTAATGAGTTGGGTATAGCTGAAGGTATTTATGGCGGTTGGGGTAACTTTGGTTCAGCAGCAGCAGCTATGTTATTGCCAATTATTGCACTAATGTTTGGCGGCGAAGATGGCTGGCGTTATGCAGTAGGTTTAACCGGTGTATTAAGCGTTATATTTGGTGTTATTTGGTATTTAAATGTAACCGATACGCCAAAAGGCGGTACATACTTTAAACCTAAAAAAGTAGGCGCAATGGAAGTAACCAGTAAAGGCGACTTTGTATTACTACTTATTATGAAAATCCCTATGTACGGCGCATTAGCATTACTTACTTGGAAGCTTTCGCCAACCGGTGCTAACCTAATTTCGGCTAATTTTGTACTTGCTGTGTATGCTTTTTTAGTCCTACTTTATATTTACGAAGTGTATAAAACCTTTGACGTAAATGGTCATATTTTTAAAGAGCCTGTACCTGAGTCGCATCGTTATGAATTTAAGCAAGTAGCTGTTTTAAATATTTTATATTTTACAACTTTTGGTTCTGAGCTTGCGGTTGTCTCTATGTTGCCGCTGTTTTTTATGGATGTGTTTGCGCTTGATATGGTGTACGCGGGTATTTTAGCCTCTGCTTACGCATTCATGAACTTAGCATCTCGCCCTGGTGGCGGTTGGATTTCAGATAAATTGGGTCGCCGTATAACCCTTATTGTACTTACGATGGGTCTTGCTGTTGGTTATTTTGTAATGGGCTTGGTTGATGCATCGTGGCCTTTATGGCTTGCAGTTGTTGCAGCTATGGCGTGTTCGTTCTTTGTGCAAGCTGGTGAAGGTGCTGTATTTGCGGCAGTACCGCTAATTAAGCGTCGTTTAACAGGGCAAATTGCAGGTATGACAGGTGCTTACGGTAATGTTGGTGCAGTTGTTTACTTAACGGCATTGTCACTTGTTGATTATCAAACCTTCTTTTTCATTATTGCGGGTAGTGCATTACTCGGCTTAGGCGCACTGTTTTTTATGAAAGAACCAGATGGTCATATTACCGAAGTAAATGAAGACGGCACCGTTGAACTTATTTCAGTGACTTAAGGCTTTATTGACCATGTTTGATGAAACACTCCACGCTAAAGCGCTAAAAAATGAACTCAACGTTTCATTTGGTGGGCACAGTGCTAAAGGGTTAAAAGTAGAAAACCAAGATGCGTTTGCAGCTCTTAATACCAAAGCGCAAGAAAAAGAGTCTAAAGGCGTTATTGCCTGCTTAGCCGATGGGTGTTCATCAGCAAAAAATGCTAAACAAGCGTCTCAACTTTCGGTTACTCATTTTATAAATGAGTATTTAAATACCCCCGAAAGTTGGGCGGTTAAAAAGTCAGTGTCGAAGGTGTTAGCAAGTTTAAATCAATGGCTTTATTCGCAATCAGTTAATTACAATCACTTAGGTCAGCGCCAAGCCGATTGGATGACGACTTTTACAGCACTTATTTTAAAGTCGGCAACGGGTTATATATTTCACTTAGGTGATACGCGTATTACCCGCTTGCGAGGAAATAAAATAGAGGCGATAACACGGGATCACAAAGTAAACGATACGCTAACGCGTGCACTTGGCGCACAACTTCATCAAGAAATAGATGTTTACGAAGTTGACCTCAAAGCAGACGATATTTATATATTAACCTGCGATGGCGTACACGATGTGCTCCCAAACAGCGATATAGCTAAACTAATTAATGAACACGTTAATTTAGATCACACTAATTTAGAAAATGCAGCTAAAGCAATTACCGAACTTGCATTAGCGCGAGGTAGTGACGACAACGTAAGTTGTTTGCTTGTAAAAGTAGAAAATATTGCCGAGCAAAAGTTAGATGAGCTTTATCATTCGCTAACACGACGAAAAATTCCACCTGCGCTTAATGTTGGACAAAAAATTGATGACTACACGGTTATTCGTAAATTGCATGCCAGTAGTCGCTCGCATATTTATTTAGTGCAACAAGCGCCCGATATACCGCCAGTGGTTTTAAAAGCACCTTCGGTTAATTTTGAAGACGATGTGCACTACCTTCAAGGCTTTATAAGAGAAGGTTGGGTAGGGCAACGTATAAACCATTTAAACGTGATGAAAGTACTGAGTACGCAATCGCAGAGTCGTTTTTTGTATCATATTTGTGAGTACATGGACGGGCAAACACTCAGTGATTGGAAGCACGACGTGCCGCACCCAGAAATAACTCAAGTACGCAGTATTATTGAACAAATAGTACATGCACTAAGGGCGTTTCAGCGACTCGATATGGTACATCGTGATTTAAAACTCGATAATGTAATGATAGATGCGCACGGAAAAGTAACGCTCATTGATTACGGCACAGTAAGTGTTGCAGCTATGGACGAGTCGGTTAAACAAATTGCGGATGATTGCCCACAAGGCACTGCCGACTACACCGCACCCGAAACACTTATTACTATGCACGCCGATTTTAAAAGTGATTTGTTTTCACTTGGCGTTATTGCATATGAGTTATTGTGCTCAAAATTGCCTTACAAACCACTGCCACTTAACCACGTAGCGCCAAAAGATTACAGCCATTGGCACTACACAAGTATTCGTAAATACAGAGCCGATATTCCGTTTTGGTTAGATCAAGCCCTTATGAAGGCGCTTGCCCCTAAACCAGAGCTCAGATACCAAGCTTTTTCTGAGTTTATAAACGATATCAACAAACCTAATCCTTATTTAGAAAGTACCGCTAATAAAAGTTCAATAATGAAACGCGATCCAGTTATGGTGTGGAAATGTATTTCGCTGTGTTTATTTATTGCTTTGGTATGTGTATTAATAATTAAAACTTAGAGAACCAAAATGCTTAACTATAAGAACAACTTACCTATTATTTTTATACTGGGTTGCTTCACTGCGCCTTCAATAAGCTTTGCTTCGCAAACTGATCTTGATTTTAGACTGCGTTTTGAAAGCGTTGATCAAAACAATGCCTTAAAAGATGCAAGCGGCTTAACACTTAGAACCCGCTTAACGCATCAAACAGATGAGGTGAATGGTTTTTCAGCCCTTATTGAAGTAGAAGATACTCGCAGCCTGTTTGGCGTAGATGATTACAATAATACGGTGGGAAAAAACACTAATTACTCTGTTATTGCAGATCCAGAAAACACTGAGATAGACCAAGGTTTTGTTAAATATACCCGCGATGGTCTATCGCTAAAAGTAGGGCGCCAAATAATAGCACTTGATGGGCAGCGTTTTGTTGGGCACGTAGGTTGGCGCCAAGATAGGCAAACCTTTGATGCCGCAACCATTAATTACGCATTTAATAACATAGATTTACAATACAGTTATTTAAACAAACGTAACCGCATATTTGCTGATGATAAAGACATTAAATCGTCCGATCACCTAATTAATGCAAGCTTTAAAACAGACTACGGTAAAGTGGTTTTATACAGTTACTTATTAAGTGACGATGCACTACAAGACGACAGTTTAGACACTTATGGCGTCTCTTTTAACGGTAATAAAACCCTAAACGACATAAAGTTTTATTACAAAGCGGAGTATGCAACGCAGTCTGCGTCAACAAGCGTGAGTGATTTTGATGCCGATTACTATGCACTTGAAGGCGCTGTTGATTTAAATGGTTTGGGTATAAAAACAGTAACATTAAAAGTTGGCATAGAGTCACTTGGCTCTGATAATGGCGATTACGGGTTTGCAACACCACTTGCCACGTTACATAAATTTAATGGTTGGGCAGATACGTTTTTAAATACACCCGCACAAGGCTTGGACGACACTTACATAAGTCTAAATGGTAAAGCGTTTGACGGAAAATGGCTGGTGGCTTATCACAGTTTTGATGCTAATGAGCAATCAAATGGGATTGACGATTTAGGCAATGAGCTAAACGTACAATACGTTAAACCTATTAATAAACAGTACGCAGTGGGTGTTAAATATGCTGATTACTCAGCGGGCGATACTGCAGCTAATAAAGTCGATACTCAAAAATTGTGGGTCTGGATGAGCGCTAAATTTTAATCCTCTTTATCTTCTAATATTCACTTGTAATTTATAGCGACACAAGATGGTGCAATTGCACCATCTTGTTGAGCTTTATGCTTTTCACCTCTGCACCAATGTAGCCAACTTGCTGATTTTAAATGCTTATATATTTGGCTTACATATTGCTATAACAATCCTATAACAAATCATTCGATTTCAATTTTAGTCAATTACTAAAGTAGATATCATTTTAAGGTGAGTAAATGCTAAGCAAGCAGCGTGTTGTAGTGGTAGGAAACGGAATGGTGGGGCACCATTTTGTGCAGCAGCTGGTTTCTCAAAATCAGGCTGATGAGCAATTTGAAATTACCGTATTGAGCGGTGAAGACCGTTTAGCGTATGACCGCGTGCAACTATCCTCTTTTTTTAAAGGCAAAACCGCGGACGACCTCGCACTTACATGCAATAAAACCTATGACGATTGGCAAGTACGCTTTCATACTCATTCTAAAGTGGTTGACATAAATCGTGATGCGCAAACTGTAACAACCGCTAAAGGAGAGTTGTTTGAATACGACAAGCTTGTGCTTGCTACAGGTTCATTTCCATTTGTACCTCCTATACCGGGTAAAGATCGTGAGCATTGCCTTGTTTATCGCACCATTAACGATTTACACGCAATAAAAAACTCAGCCCACGGCAGCAAAGTAGGCGTGGTAATTGGTGGCGGTTTACTGGGGCTTGAGGCTGCAAACGCATTAAAGCAATTGGGTTTACAGGCTCACGTAATAGAATTTGCACCGCAACTTATGGGTGTACAAGTTGATGCGGGGGGCGGTCGGTTACTAAAAAACAAAATTACAGATTTGGGCGTTACTGTGCATACATCGGTAGCAACTGAGGAAATAGTAGAAGGTGAAAGTTGCCGTTACAAAATGTGTTTTAAAGGCGGTAAAACCCTTGAAACCGACATGATTGTATTTTCGGCGGGTATTCGCCCTTATGATAATTTAGCCCGCGAGTTTAATTTAGATATAGGTGAGCGCGGCGGTATTGTAATTAATAACCACTGCCAAACGAGCGACAAAAACATATACGCAATTGGTGAATGTGCACTATGGAATAATTTTATTTTTGGCTTAGTGGCACCTGGTTACGCCATGGCTAAAATTGCAGTTGGGCATATTTTACAAGATACGCAGCAAGGTACTTTGCAAAGTACTGGCTTAGACAATAAAGCCGATGAATTTAGCGGTGCCGATATGAGCACCAAGCTTAAATTAATGGGTGTTGAAGTGGGCTCTATTGGCGATGCACATGCACGCAGCGAAGGCGCAATAAGCTATTATTTTGAGGATCAAGCCAATGGCATTTATAAAAAAGTAGTCACTAATTCACAAAGTAATAAGCTGATTGGCGCCGTACTTGTTGGCGATACCAGCGATTACGATAATTTACTGCAATATCATTTAAACGACATTGAACTTACCACCGCCCCCGAAGCACTCATTATGCCCCTTGCCGGCGACATCGCAGAGCTAAGCGCCGACGACTTGCCTGATGACGCCATTATTTGCGCTTGTCATAAAGTAACTAAACACACCATTGAACAATCAGTCGCTAAAGGCTGCATAGATTTGGCAAGTGTGCAGCAAAGCACCAAAGCCAGTACAGGCTGTGGAGGTTGTGAAAAGCTCGTTCAAAACGTAATAAACAGCGCACTCGCTAAAGCAAGTAACACTATTAACGTAGTTACCCTTAATGAGCCTGTAAAACAGTCAGCATAAATTAAAGCACACTAAAAGAGAGCAGTAGTATGACAACCGCAAACACGTCACCAACTATAAATAAAACCAGTTTAAAACAAACAACATGTGCTTACTGTGGTGTAGGGTGCGGTGTTGATATTTCACTTTTTAATAATGTGCCAACCAAGCTGGAAGGCATGCGAGAGCACCCCGCAAACTTTGGTCGTTTATGTGTAAAAGGCACCCATTTGCTCGACACCACAGGCAGTGATAACCGCTTAACGTCACCCCTTATTAATAATCAAGCTGTTACGTGGGATGAAGCAACCGACCACGTTGCCAATAAATTTAACGACATAATACAAAAGCACGGACCCGATGCTGTGGCTTTTTATGTATCAGGGCAGTTACTTACTGAAGATTACTACATCGCGAATAAATTAATGAAAGGCTACATAGGCTCAGGCAATATTGATACAAATTCGCGCCTGTGTATGTCATCTGCTGTGGCAGGTTATAAACGCGCTTTTGGTGAAGACGTAGTGCCGTGTACCTACGAGGATTTAGAGCAAACTGAGCTGCTTATTTTAATTGGCTCTAATGCAGCATGGACTCATCCGGTTTTGTATCAGCGAATGGAGCGTGCAAAGCAGCTTAACCCAAATATGAAAGTGGTGGTTATTGATCCACGTAAAACCGACACAGCTGAGCTTGCCGACACATTTTTAAATATAAAACCAGGCAGTGACGCCGCACTTTATAACGGCTTACTTAATTATTTAAATGAGTATAACCACCTCGACACGCAATTTATTGCTCAGCACACAAACGGCTTTGAAAGCGCACTGCAAGAGGCAACAAAATGGAGCTGTGAGGCAGTTAGCGACTTTTGCGATATAGCAATTGAGCAAGTAACTGAGTTTTACGCGCTATTTGCTAAAAGCCCAAGTGCGATTAGCTTTTATTCAATGGGTATAAATCAGTCAAGCTCGGGTGTAGATAAATGCAACGCCATTATTAATGCGCATTTAGCCTCAGGTAAATTACTTAAACCAGGTAGCGGTCCGTTTTCTATTACTGGGCAACCCAATGCGATGGGCGGGCGCGAAGTAGGTGGTTTGGCTAATCAGTTAGCGGCACATTTAGATATTGAAAACGCAGCGCATCAATCACTTGTACAACGTTTTTGGCTCTCGCCAACGATCGCTAACAAAGCAGGCAGCAATGCCATCGATATGTTTGATGAAATAGCCGCAGGCAAAATAAAAGCAGTGTGGATAATGGCAACAAACCCAATGGTGAGCTTGCCCAATAACGCCGCTATTAAAAAAGCATTAGAGACCTGCGAGCTGGTGGTTGTATCTGACTGTATTGCAAAAAGTGATACGTTAAAATTTGCCGATGTTGCTTTTCCATCAACCGGATGGGGTGAAAAAAACGGCACAGTAACTAACTCAGAGCGCAGAATATCAAGGCAGCGCCCGTTAGTAGCGCCTTATTCAGGAGCTAAAAACGATTGGCAAATTATGTGCAGTGTTGCTAAAAAAATGGGCTTTGAAGGGTTTGATTTTACAGACCCAAGTGGCATTTTTGAAGAATGGGCACAATTAACCGACTTTGAAAATAACGGCAGCCGATTATTAAATCTCTCTGGTTTAGTTGGGCTCACACAAAATCAGTATGATAATTTAAAACCCATTATGTGGCCTGTTGTTAAAAACGAGCCTTATAAAAATGGTCAGGTTTTTACAGATAACCAATTTAGCACCGCTGATAAAAAGGCGCGTTTTATACCTATAACGCCGCAATTACCGGTACAAAAAACATCAAGTGATTACCCGTTTATAATGAACTCGGGTCGTATACGCGACCAATGGCATACCATGAGCCGCACCGGTAAAAGCACTGCGCTTTCATCGCATATTACACGGCCGTACATAGAAATTAATCCGCTTGATGCCAGTAAATTAGCAATTAAACAAAACGATTTAATAAGTGCAATTGCCCAAACTGGGCAGGTTACCGCGCATGCAAAAGTGACCGATGCCGTGCGAAAAGGTGAATGCTTTATGCCTATTCATTGGAATAAGCAATTTGCGTCATCAGCAACAGTAAGTGGGTTATATCAATCGGTAGTTGACCCTCTATCTGGTCAGGCTGAGTGTAAACACGGCGCTGTTAATATAGTTAAAGCACCCTTTGTGCAATATATGCAGCTGTTTGCTAAAAACGAACTTGTTATAAACAGTGATTTTTGGCTCAAAGTTAATGCTAGTAATTGCTTTAATTACCAATTGGCGCTTAATGAGCCACAAAGTGATTTACTGTATTACTGCCAAACCTTAACTGGTTTACAAGGGCAGTGGTCGGCTATGAATACGGCAAAAGCCATGCATGTGCAGTGTATTCAAAACGATCAATTAGCGTTTGTTGGTGTTATTTCTAATGAACAAAAAGAAATATCACTTGAGTGGATAAACCATTTGTTTGCAGAGCCATTACTGACTTTTACACAGTTACAGTCTTTGCTTTATGCAACCCCCGATGAAGAATTTACCCAAGGCGTGCAAGTGTGTAGCTGCTTTAAAGTAAGAGAGCAGCCAATTATAAACGCCATTAAAAACGGTGCAAACACAGTCGAGCAATTGGGGTCTGAACTTAAATGTGGAACGAATTGCGGTTCGTGTAAAACACAATTAAGCCAATTAATAAAACAACATTACAAAGCAGGTTCTAGCAGCATTGATGTTGCGGTTGTAATGTAAAGAAAAAAGGAAGCATATGCTTAATGATCAATTTGGTCGGCAGTTTAACTATTTGCGCCTCTCAATAACCGATGTATGTAATTTTAGTTGTAGTTATTGTTTACCAAATGGGTATCAGTGCGATACGCCGCGTAATTTTTTAAATAAAAATGAAATTAGCACGCTGGTAAATGCGTTTGCAGAGCTAGGTACTAAAAAAGTGCGCATTACAGGTGGCGAACCATGCTTACGAAACGACGTAACCGATATTATAAAGCTCTGTAAAAATACACCTGGCATAGAAAAAGTAGCCATTACTACCAACGGATTTAATTTATTAAATAAAATTGATGAATTTGCAGAAGCCGGGCTTGATGTAAGTATTGATAGTTTAAATCCGAGTATGTTTAAACTCATAACAGGGCACGACAAACTTACCCTTATTTTAAAAGGGATTGAACGCGCGGTAGAGCTGGGCATAAAAGATATAAAAATAAATGCGGTGCTTGCCAAACAGTTTAATAAAAACCAATTGAAGGATTTTTTAGCGTGGGTAAAGCACCACAAAGTTACAGTGCGCTTTATAGAATTAATGGAAACAGGTGACGGCGCAACCTTTTTTGAAGAAAACCACTTAAGTGGGCAAACGGTTAAAGCCCAATTACTCGACCAAGGTTGGTTACAAGTCGTTAGGGGGAAATTAAACGGACCCGCTGAGGAATTTTGTCATCCTGATTACGATGGTCGTATTGGTTTAATAATGCCGTACAGTAAAGATTTTTGTAAAAGCTGTAATCGCTTAAGGGTGTCGGCGTTAGGTAAATTACACTTATGCTTGTTTGCTGAGCAAGGTATAGATTTACGCGAACTGCTAAACGAGGATGATACTGCAGCGACCGTAAAGGCAATTCGAGCCGCTATGGGCAATAAAGAAATAAGCCATGAGCTAGATAAGCGTCTTACAGGTGCGACAACTCACTTAGCCATGTTAGGCGGCTAATATGGGAGCTGATGTGAATACTCATATAAAAGCTAATATGAAAGTTAAGCGAGATTTTACAGGCGTTGTGCTTGCTGGTGGTAAGTCATCAAGAATGGGCACAGACAAAGCCGATTTAGTTTTAAAAAATAAAACGCTATTGCACAATGCGTGTGATTTATTAAAAGACGCAGGCGCTAAAAACATATTGGTAAGCCGCAACGTTACAAATCCAATCAAATCATTGAACCATTATCCGTCAGAAAAGTACGTTAAAGATATATACCCAAATAGTGGACCCCTTGGCGGAATTTACTCAACATTAATAGCCACCGAGCACGATTTACTTATTACTGCGGTAGATATGCCACTACTCACAAGTAGTTTGTTAAGCACAATAGTGCTGGCTTCTCAGACAAATAACGTACAAAGTGTGAGCAATCAATTAAATCAGTCACAAATACATGCTTGGCACTTTGAAAATGAACCGCTACCGCTGTATATTCGTAATACACACAGTGTAAAAAATCATTTAAAACACATACTCACAAACGCAAACAGTCATAAATCAATAAAACAGTTTACCCAAAGCATTGGTGTGCAAACGCTTTTATGTAATAAAGCGCACGCATTAATAAACACCAATACACCGGCGCAATTTAAAGCTGTAAATGAGCATTTTGACCAAAGCATTAACCAATTGAGAAGAACATTATGAGCCACACAAGCGATACACAAATACCTTTAAACATTGCTGTACTTACAGTAAGCGACACGCGCGATGCGATTACCGATACTTCTGGTCATTACTTAATTAAAGCGCTAACTGAGGCGGGTCATCACTTAGCAGATAAAGAAATTGTAAAAGATGATGTTTACCAAATGCGCGCTATTGCATCGCAGTGGATTGCCGATGACACCATTCACGCTATTTTAGTGACTGGTGGTACAGGATTTACCGAACGCGATTCAACACCTGAGGCATTTGCGCCGCTGTTTGATAAAAGCGTAGACGGCTTTGGTGAGCTATTTAGACATATTTCGTACGGTGAAATTGGTAACTCAACTATTCAATCTCGTGCACTTGCAGGCCTTGCTAACAACACCGTTATTTTTTGTATGCCAGGCTCTACAGGCGCATGTAAAACAGCGTGGACAGGCATTATAAAAGATCAACTTAACTCAATGCATAAACCGTGTAACTTTGCACCGCACGTTACCATTGGTAAAAAGTGTGAATCGCGTGAGCAATAGTATGTTAAGCCACGTTGACGAAAACGGCCAAGCGAATATGGTTGATGTATCGCTCAAAGACGTAACCCTGCGCGATGCCTCAGCTGAAGCATTTATTAGCATGAGCAAGCTTGCCTTTGAACAAGTAATGCTTAATCAAAACAAAAAGGGCGATGTGTTAGGCGTGGCACGTATAGCGGGTATTCAAGGCGCTAAAAAGTGCGCCGATTTAATTCCGCTTTGTCATCCGCTTGCACTTACTAAAGTAGCTGTTGATTTTGAACTTGATGAAGCGAACAGCCAAATTAAAATAACCAGCTATTGCAAACTTGCCGGTAAAACGGGTGTAGAAATGGAAGCGTTAACAGCGGTATCTGTTGCTGCGCTTACTTTGTTTGATATGTGTAAAGCAGCCGACCCACTAATGGAAATTAGCGGCATGCGCGTTACTCAAAAAGCAGGGGGCAAGAATGGCAGTTGGCAGCGCGATTAATCCAAACGATGCTATATCTGGCGCCGGAAAAGTAGAGTTATTGTTTTTTGGGCAACTAAAAGAGCGCTTGAAGTGCAGTAAATTAAGCCTTGAGATTACGCAGCCGCTTACTATTTCAGAACTTAAATTAAGATTAGTTAGTCAATACCCGCATTGGCAACCGTGGCTGGAGGAGCGTGAGCTACTTGTAGCGCTTAACCAAACTATGTCATCAAGCGACGAAATAGTGAAAGCAGGGGATGAGCTTGCCTTTTTCCCGCCGGTTACAGGTGGCTAATGAGCATACATATTCAAGTACAAACCGATGATTTTAATGTAGGTGACGAGCACAATACGCTTTGTAGTAATAACAAAAGCGATGGCGCTGTTGTCACCTTTACAGGTTTGGTAAGAGAGTTCAGCAGTGGTGACAACGTTATTGCACTTGAGCTGGAGCACTACCCTGGTATGACCGAGCAACTCCTTCAATCTATTGCAGAGCAAGCACAAACTCGCTGGCAATTGGCGCGAATATGCATTATTCATCGCGTTGGTTACTTAGCACTTGGCGAGCAAATTGTGTTTGTAGGCGTGACCAGCCGCCATCGTCAAGCCGCGTTCGAAGGCGCACAATTTATAATGGATTATTTAAAAAACCACGCCACGTTTTGGAAAAAAGAGCACTTTAAAGACTCATCAAATTGGGTTGAGTTTAAACAAAGTGACAAACAAGCGCTGGGTAAATGGGAAAAGTGATGCAGATATTTCATTACTTGTGCTCTACAGGGGTTATATAGCTCTCAGTTTGCGTGTGAAGTCTGCGTTTTTCGTGTTATAAATCAGCAATATTAGATTGTTAGCCCGACCCAAGTCTGGAAGACATATGCGCACATCAAAAATGTTATATTTTACAATATTATTACTTGTTCTACTTTCAGCTTTTCTTGCTGTATGGGTATATGATTTAAAAGAAGGTAAAGATTTACTAAGCTTTACCATATCAACAGTAAGCTTTTGTATAGCCGTATTAGCTTTATTTATTACTGTTAGAACATATACATCAATTGATAGTGTAAATAACATTAGTAAAATGGAAGGTAACATTTTAGATAATGAAAATTACGTAACCTCACTTCCAGAGTTAATTAATCAGTTTAAATCCCAAGATGAAAATACACTAGAGAAAGAAATTTTTGACTCTATTGAGCATAAACTAAAAAAAGAGTCAGAAACCGCCGTTCTTTTTGCCGATACCCTGCAATATATAATTGACCTAATTGTTTTATTTCCAGCTGTTTTTAATGCATCAGAAACTAACAAAGTACTTTATAAAAAGCGTATGGATACAATTTTGTCAGAAGTTGATAGGCGCTGTGAAATATTGCACTCGGTGAGTAAAGGTAATTCAATTCAAATAACGGAAACAATAAAGCTATTTAAAGCTGTTGTTTCTTACCAAAGTTTTGTGGCTGATGATAATTTTAATATTCATGCAGACTTACTTCATGTGAGAGGTCCAATTCTTCGTAATCCAGTGACAAAAACCATTTACCATAATTACCTAGGTTTGTATTACAACAAAAAAGGCATGCATTTATTACGAGAGTCGCTAAATATGAACTCTGTAGATATTTTGTCGATTGATGGTTTAGAGCTGGCTCAAAAAAATATTAATACTATAGAGCCATCAATACTTGAAGAAGTAAGTATGTATCTTAAATCTGCCGCTGAGCAGTTTGATAAAGCACTTAAAGTATCTAGCGAAGATGTTATGTGGCCTGGTTTTATTAATTATAATAAAGCACGTACGGTATATTTTTTAGCTTTACTATCAAATACAAAGCTTAATTGGTTAGATATTCTCGACGAAGCAATCGAATCTCGCAGTAGATTGAATCGATTGATAGATGAGATTTTAATGATAGACAGATCAAAACCAGCCAATATTGTTAGCACACATTTAAGAGAATTTTTTCTGTATCAAGAAGAGTTAGCACGTACAGTAAAATTGAACATTTTA
>NZ_PJAV01000109.1:0-23958 GCF_002836695.1 Pseudoalteromonas sp. 78C3 | reverse complement strand
TACTTTTTAGCTAATAAAGTAAGCTTACCCAGAGTAATAATGGCTTGCTCTATCTGCTCGCTCCACGGCACACCATAACTTAACCTTACGCAGCTTTTATACTTATTAGAGGCTGAAAAAATAAGCCCAGGGGTAATACTAATACCAACCTCAAGAGCAAGTAAAAATAATTTTTGACTATCGTACTCGCTTCCTAAATCTAGCCACATTACGCAACCCCCTTTTGGATCGCTTATACGTGTGTTTTTTGGCATAGCTTGCTGTAAACACCATCGCATACGTTCTTTGTTATCGCGCAGGCGCTGCCTGAGTACCTTTAAGTTACGGTCGTACTCGCCGCTGGCAATAAATTCTGATAACGCCCATTGGTTTATTAACGAAGCGGAGCAACTTAGTGCTCGTTTATATCGCCGCGCTTGTGTTGCAAATTTACCGGCAACGACCCAACCCACACGATAGCTAGGCGCTGCCGTTTTAGAAAAAGATGAGCAACTGATCACCAATCCTTTTTTAGAGTACGCTAAAGCAGGTGTGCCTCGTTTTGCCGTAAAATATAAATCGCCGTATACGTCATCTTCAATAAGCACTACGTCGTAGCTTTCGAGTAACTCCACCAGCTGCTGCCTGTTTGTATCTGGCATAAAGCTGCCTACAGGGTTGCTAATTGCTGTCGAGAATAAACACGCTTTTATGTCATGCTCATTCAAAGCGCGATCCAAATCGCTTAACCAAATGCCATTATCTGGGCACAGTGGTATTTCGAGCGCTTTAAGCCCTAAGCTTTCTATTAGCTCTATAATCCCGTGATAACAAGGTGTCTCAATAGCCACTACATCGCCTGGCTTTGTCACGCACTTAAGCGCAATAGCCATGGCCTCTTGCGCACCATTAGTGATAACAAGCTCGTCCATATCAATGCCAATACCAAAATCTAAATAGCGATGCACTAATTGCTTTTTCAGCGGTACAAACCCATCTGTTGGGCCATAGTTTATGGCTTTACTGCCCGCAATTGTCATTACACGGCGCATGTTTCTGGCGAGTGCTTTATCGGTAGGTGCTGCGGCAATTGGGTTAGCGATACCAAAAGGGACTACGTTCGCTTGATGAATCGCGCTGTACACCTGCTCTATTAAGGCTTGTTTATTTACCACAACAGGTTCGCGACTTAATTTAACTCGCTTAGGTAAATTGTGCGCCATGCTAACGACTTTTAAAAAATATCCTGATTTTTCACGCGCCTCTACCAACCCTTGATCTTCAAGTGACTGGTAAGCCTGTTTTACAGTGGGGATACTTATGCTTAAGTTATCTGCCATTTTACGCAGTGATGGAAGTTTTTCGCCGGGGAGTAAAACTTGTTGAGCGCTCATATCTCTAATCAACTGAATAACTTGCTGATATAAAAACTCATGCCCTTGGCTATTTTTTTGTCTTATCATCACACACCAAATCTGTATAGGTTACATTTTTACTTTTCTGTATATAGTAAGTATACAGATAGGTCTTAAAATAGCCATTCAATCGGGCTTTGGAGACTAACCATGAAAAGTGCAGCGCTATACATTACAACCGTTTTAATTTGGGGCTCAACTTGGTTAGCCATAGAGTTTCAGTTAGGTGATATTGCGGTAGAGTTATCGTTATTTTATCGCTTTGCTATTGCAGCGCTTTTAATGTGGTTATATGTAGCGTACAAAAAACCCGACATGCGATTTAAGTTACTGGATCATGGCTTTTTTGTTTTATTAGCCATTTGTAATTTTGGATTAAATTATTTAATGCTTTACTGGGCACAAAATCACCTTACCTCAGCCATGACCTCTATCGCCTTTTCAATGCTACTGGTTATGAACATAGTCAATACTCGGTTATTTTTTGGTAAGCCAATCTCAAAACGAATTTATACAGGTGCTGTACTCGCTGTATTAGGTATTACGTGTCTGTTTTGGCCACAGTTACAGCAGTTCGACTTGAGTAATGGTGCATTGGTCGGGTTACTACTTGCCCTTGGTGGCACCTTTGTGGCTTCATTAGGAAATATGGTAAGCGTTCGTAATTCTCGTAAACAAATTGGTGTATTGCAAGGCAATGCATGGGGTATGTTATACAGCGCTATAGGCTTGGCTTTATACGTATTAATGAACGATGTGCAATTTAGTTTAAACGCTCCACCAAGTTACTGGTTATCACTACTTTATCTATCAATATTTGGCACTGTAATCGCTTTTGGTTGCTACTTTGCTCTACTTAGAAATATAGGCCCTGAAAAAGCCAGCTACGTTATTGTTTTATTCCCATTAGTGGCAGTAACACTGAGTAGCTTTTTTGAAGGCTTTGAATGGCACGCAAATACCTTTGCAGGATTTAGCCTAGTGCTATTAGGTAACGCCATTGTGCTTACCCCAACAAAACGAATTAACGCCTTTTTAGCTAATAGAGCAATGGCTAAAAGTGGCTCCGTCCCCAGTTAGACGCGTTATTAACGCAACTAACGTAAAAGCGCCTACCCTACTTTAGGCGCTTTTTTATTGGCATATGAAAAAGTAAAACCTGCCCATGCACACTAATAACGGCAGGAGTTTTACCTACCAGTTCACCATCTGCTTCAATCAATAACCCTTCAGTTTTTATAGAAGCTGTATTTAAGCGACTGTAGTTAAGGTTTTTTATATGCTGATGGCGCTTAAAAAACAACTTCATAAAGCTTATTACATTATAAAAAAGCCCACCCGATCGCATTTGATAACACTCAAGCAGCCCATCAGTTAAATCTGCTTTTGGCGCTATTTCTAGACCACCACCAAAGTACTTATGATTAGCAAATACGGTAATTAAATTTTTATACTGCCTAGGGCGTGTTGACCTTTGGTGGTTGAATTTGCAGCAGTATGTTTGGTTTTTAGGCAAGGCAGAGCCTATGCAGTGTGGTTATTCCCCATAAATAGGCGATAACGCAGCATAAATGCCAAACATGTGCTGCCCTTTGGGTTCTTTCTAGGGACGATTAACTCTTTGTTGCTCGGTTTTTACTTAGCCCACTAGGTTACAAACATCGCGCCGCAATTTAATCGCCCCTAGATTGAACAAATTTCAATCCACAAAGATCAACACGCCCTAACATCGTTATTAAACGTACCTTGTAACTGCTGAGCTTGATAATAAAATAGCTCTTTAATGCTCGTCCAACTGTAATCAAAAGATGAAAAACTAGCTTTAGCATTAATCGCTTTAACTACATGAGCATCAAACCCTACCCCTGCAATATTAATAAAATAGCGGCTATTAATTTTTCCTACATCAATTGCTGTCGGTGTATTAAATAGTGCCTTTCGCCAATCATCTTCTTTGCAACTAAACCCTCTCGAGAAATCGTTACCTGTACCGCAAGGCAATAATGCTAACGTACAGCTACTCCCTATTAACGCATTAACCGCCAAGCTCAATGTACCGTCTCCGCCAAGTACAACTACTTTGGTAAATTTACTCAGTAGCAACCTTATTTGAGCACAGTCATCGTTAAAGTTTCCCGTTGTAGTAAACATACAATAAGAAAAACTGCGTTTTTTACAGATGCTTTTAAGCCACATTAGTGATTTTTCACTCTGTTTTTTTGTACTTGGTTTAATAATTATTAGTAGTGACAAGCTTTTGTTTCCAACAATGTATTTAAGAACGAATAAAAAAGAGTTTAATTGAGTTTTTTTAATCTGAATAACTAGTCAAAAAGTTTGTTTAAAATGCATATAAATAAATAAAAAAACACACAAACACCAGTATTGGCGAGAGTAAAGACGATTTTATTTTAACTATTTATGCAAAAACTATAATAAAAAACACTGAACCGCACGTTAATAAAATCAATAAGGATTAGTTTAACTAATCCGTCAGGCTCAATTTTTATCGTTGTCTTTTTAATCAAACAACGTGCAAAATGCACGCGATTTCAACATATACAACCCGGAGCAAAATAATGAAACCAATTAACACATTAAATCAAACAGCAGCAGCTCAAGTAGCAGTTAAACCAACTAACCGTAAAGCAAGAATGTTAGCTAGACTTAACACTATTGGTAAAAGACTAGCACTTAGCGGCGCAGCTCAATATAAATAATCACCCAACCATGATTATTTTTCGGTGCAGCGAACACTCAACCACTAAATGAAGTCACTTATTTAGCTCCCCCTTGTTTGCTGCAACCTATTTATTTTATTAAAAATTGCCTTAATTTCCCCTTATTTACAAAAAAAACCTCATTTACGTACGTTTTTTAGGCAAACAGTCATTTTGCTATTTACACAGCGGTATCACCTAAGTATTATTCTGCGTCACGGAGAGATGGCAGAGTGGTCGAATGCACCGGTCTTGAAAACCGGCATGGGTTTATAGCCCATCTAGGGTTCAAATCCCTATCTCTCCACCATATTTTAATTGGTGGCTTTTTTTACTTCCATCAATACAAACGGTTATGCGTTGGAGAGGTGTCCGAGTGGCCGAAGGAGCTCCCCTGCTAAGGGAGTATAGAGTTTGTAGCTCTATCGAGGGTTCGAATCCCTCCCTCTCCACCATACTTAATTTAAACCACTTAATTGTGGTTTTTTTGTGCCTAAATTTTAACACCAATACTAAATTGGGAGGGTGAGAACCCTCGACAGGGTTCGACAAAATGTCTGGAACATTTTAGGCCGCTGCAAGCGTCGCGCAGCGATTGATTACATGGATGTAAGCAAGTCTATCCCTCCCTCTCCACCATACTTAATTTAAACCACTTAATTGTGGTTTTTTTGTGCCTAAATTTTAACACCAATACTAAATTGGGAGGGTGAGAACCCTCGACAGGGTTCGACAAAATGTCTGGAACATTTTAGGCCGCTGCAAGCGTCGCGCAGCGATTGATTACATGGATGTAAGCAAGTCTATTCCTCCCTCTGGACCATACTTAATTTAAACCACTTAATTGTGGTTTTTTTGTACCTAAAAATTATAAAAACTAAACAAATTGTGCCTAGTAATAACTTAGGGCATTATTAACATAACTTTAGCCACTTTTAGGTTTAGCTATGATCCGGTTCATATTGCTATCAGTTTGCGCGGCAGCACCATTTTTTACCTTGGCACAAAGTACAACAGTGTATAAGTGTGTAATTAAGGGCGTTCCTACCTTTAGCCAAACGCCTTGCGCTAAAGATGCACAAGTTATTACTCTTAAAGATATAAACGTAATTGAAGCATACAAAAGCTCTACGCCCGGTAAAGGTATTACCGACACCTCTGTGGATGACTACTTAGAAGTTCAACAAATAGAACGAGAAATAAAGCGTCTTGAGCTATCTATTGCACAAAGCCAAAAAGAATACGCAGCTAAAAAACAGCAGATAGATTACATGACTCAAGATAAAGCCAATCGTTTAGGCGCTTCGTCTATTGCTGATGCTATCGCAACTAAAACAAATTCGTTAAAGCAAGCTTACGACGCATCAATTAATCAAACGCAGCAAAAAATAGAGTCATTAAAACAAAGAAAACAGCAGCTTAGCCAAAACCCTTAAGCGCTCGTTTTACTATAGAAATAAATTGCGCAACGTCTTCTTGAGTATTATAAATATGTGGCGATACTCGTATTCCAAATTTGCGAGCATCTACACTGACTTTCGCTTTATTAAGCTCTGTAAGTACATGGTCTTGCTGCTTGTTAAAAAACAAAATAACAGTCCCGCTGCATTTATCACTACTCATAGGTGATGCAACATATTTGCCTAGTTGCTCATGAATAAGCGTAAGCATAGCTAAATTATGATTCCTTACCTTGTGAGCAGTTAGCTCTGCAAAGTAAGCAATGCTATTTGCGGCAATAATATAAGGCGCTACAGAGGGAGTGCCCCCCCAAAATTTGAGCGCACTGGCGTTATATTCAAAGTGGTTTATATTGAACTCAAATGGATTTTGATGCGAAAACCAACCCACATCTTTAGGCTCACAATACTCTATTTGGTTTTTGTTAACCCATAAATAAGCTGCACCTGGGCCACCACATAACCATTTAACGCTCGAGCCAATCATAAAGTCAGCATCGAGTACGCTTAAATCAAGGGGTATAACACCCGCTGATTGAGCAACATCAATTATTGACAAGCTATTGGTTAATTTACTTATAGCTACAATATCGTATACAGGCGCCTGTACACCTGTATTTGAATACACATGGCTTATAAAAACTAAATCGATATCACCAGTTATATAACGCTGCCAAACACTAATATCAGTTAGGTTTTCGTGCTCTGGTATAAACATAATTTGTGCGCACTCTGGTAATGCTTTTTGCATTGCAAAACCCATGCTCGGAAAATCACTTTGCGCCATAAGCACTTTACAATTTTTTTGCTGTAGCCGTGGATGCGACATAAGCAACTTTGTTAAGCCGCTTGATAAATTAACCTGAGGACAAAACTGCGAACTAGGCGCATTAAATAACTTACCAAGCGCGGTAGTAAATTGCTCAACTGCGGGCAGCCATTGTTGCCAAGGTTCTTGATTTGAGCTCTCCCACGGTAAAAAATAGTGCTGTGCTAAATATTGCTGCGTATTTTTAAGAGGACGCCCTACCGAGTGGTTTAGTAAATAACAGCCATCAGCCATACAAAAATCATTTTTAAGCATGCTATTTAACCCATTTTTTAAGTGTATTTAGATCGTCAAAACGTGTTTTTATATCGTCGCGTTTTGCGCTGGCTCGCCTATCTCTTAATTTTTCGAGCGAATCAAGCAACACATGAAGCGGCGGACCACTTGCTGTTACCTTGCTCATATGCTGCTGTTGCATATTTTTTGAAGGCTGAGCAATAAACTTTTCAACCAGTTGATTATGATGACCGACTGCGGTGTCACCATGTAATTTACACACTTGGATAAATAACGTTGCGTGGCTTTTAAACCAATCTGTATTTTTATATTGCTCTGCTTGTAAAAAGTCATCCATAAAGCTTTGCATACGCATGGCTTCTCGCAGGATTTGTTGATCCTCTGGCATCATATATAAAAACTTATCCACCAGCATTTGCGAGTAACTAGGCTCATTTGCGCTACAAAGCCCTAGTAACATATCAATCACGTTAATACCTGCAAAGTCACCAGCATTTGCACCTCTGTAAACCTCTTTACCTACACGGTACGGTTTATAATAAGGGCGAACGCAGTTAAAAAAGCGATCTGTATCGAGCTCAGAATAAAGTGCATTGTTTGACTCAATTACATCTATAAGTGCTTGTTTGGCTACTTTTAATAACTCACCACACAGGGGGTGTGAGATACCTAACGGCAATATTTTTAATAAAGCATCACTTGCACGTTTATAGGCCAAAATACCTTGGGTGTTGTAATCAAGAAATAGCTTTTCGTCGGGTAAATTGGTAAATCGTTTATAAATACCGTTAAGTGCTTTGTTATGAGTAGTTAAGTGGGCGGTAGCAAAGCGAGGGGTTACGCCAATCGATGCGCCAATATGCATAGCAAGCGCTGAGGCTTCTATTAGTGGAGAGGTGGTTTCTCTGCTTGGCTCAGTAATTTCATGGCGCCTACACGCAGCCATAAACAATCCTACGTTGCCGAGTAAGTCAAAAGCGCTATCAAAGCCTTGATCTGTGTTTCCTTCGGCTAATAAATTGCTAATTAATGCGTTGCCTTTTTTTTCTAATTGTTGTTTTAAAGCCCCACCTATTCCTTCTACATTGGCTTTATCGGTTTGCTGCCAATAAAGCTGCTCTAATTCACTATTTAAAGTGACAAACTCTGTTCGTATCCAGTGATCAAAAATAGCGGTATGTGTGTTCATTATTGTGCTCTATTATTTTTATAGTTAAATGCTAACAGAGTTCAATGAGGGTAAAACGCCAAAAAAATTAGTAAAAACTGTAATTCTTAGCAATAATCACTACAAATATAAAAATAATTAATAAAAGCCGACAACTATGTTAGATAAAAAAGATCAGCAATTACTCATCGCACTGCAAAGCCAAGCTCGTATGTCGGTTTCAGATTTGGCCAGCAGTATCAACCTATCGGATACACCTTGTTTAAGGCGTATAAAAAAGTTAGAGCAAGAAAATATTATTACCGGCTACCACGCCGCCATAAATCCTAAAGCACTTAACCTTAATGTGTTGGTATATGCATTCGTACGATTAAGCCAAAACTCGGTGAGTGCTGCAGAGCAATTTGAGCAACATGTAGAAAAATTACCACATGTATTAGAGTGTTGTGTAATATCAGGAAGCTATGATTATTTATTAAAAATCATTGCACATGATCTTGAGAGCTACGAAACATTTGTAAAACATCAGCTAGGTAGTTTAAGTTGTATTGCAAATATAGAATCAACAGTCGTGTTAAAGCAGTCATTTAGCAAAAAACAGTTACCATTATAAAAATAACCAAAATAACTTACTGTTAGCTATACTGATATTTCAAAACGATAATAATAATTGCTTGGACCTTATGTGAAAAATTTTAACTCTAAAAATCATTCCATTATTTTTTACATCATGTTTGCTTTAGCATATTTTTTAGTCGGCATAGCACTCACTAAACTTGCTTTTAACTCGCAAATAATTCCAATTTGGTTACCTGCCGGCATAGCTCTAGTCGGTTGTTATATTTGGTGGTGGCGCTTTATCCCGCCTTTATTTGTAGCTGCAATTGCGTTTAACCTAAATATTTTTGATAGTTCAGCTCATGAGCTAGTCCTGGTCGGCAACTCATTCAACGAGGCTATGTATATCGCCTTTGGTGTTGTTATACAGGCAATGGTCGGCGCAGCTCTTTTAAAGTATTGGCTTGGTCACCCGCTGCGCTTTAAAAAGCGCAAGAATATAATTTACTTTATTTTAGTCATAGCCATATTGGTCAGCTTAATTTCAGCTAACTTTGGCGTATTCGCACTGAGTCAATTTAACTCGATTTACAGTATTGATAATCATTGGAATAATGTTATTTACTGGTGGCTTGGCGATACATTAGGGGTATTAATTGCGACTCCGTTTTTACTTTCTTTATTACCACAAAAGTCTAATCAACATACTATATCGGCATTTCCGACAATTGCAGTATGCTCAGTTTTATTTTTATCAGTCGCGGTAACAACACAATTATACGATCAGGAAAATCGTATAAGCACTATTAAAATTGCCGAACGTGAAGTCCACGTTATAGAAAACAGCCTTTATAGATATACAAATCGCAGTATTATTGCAGTGCAGAGCTTAGCAAGTCAGGTTCAATCATCTCCCATGCTGAGCCAGCAAGATTTTTATTCTTATGCTAGTCAGTTACTAACTCAATACGAGTTTATTAACGCTTTATCGTGGAATGCAAAAATACCTCAAGATCAACGCGAAGTCTTTGCTCAAGAAATATCAAACATTTACCATTTAGATATTGATATAGTTGGCGAACCTCTTGAAATTAACGATCCCCTTGTTATAGTAAAATACATAGCTCCTTTTAATGGTAATCAAAAAGCTATTGGCTTTAATGTATTTTCGAACCCTGATCGAAAAAACTCTCTGCTTAACCCCGCTATAAAGTACATGCCAGTCGGAACTAAAATAATTCAGTTGGTGCAAACCAAACAACCTAAACCAGCCTATTTATTATTTGCCCCTGTGTACTCCCAATATAACGATGAAAAAACAATTAAAGGCTATGCCACTGGTATATTTTTAGTGCGTAGTATTATTGAGCAGGCCATTTCTAAAGAACAGTCTGATATGTTTTCGATTGGTATATACGAAGATACAAACACACCGCCGTTTTATAGTAATTACTCTCAAGATGTTCAGCAAGCCAAAGGTAGCCGTTTAATGTCGTTTGACGTGGACTTTGCAGGGCAAAAATGGATTGTAAAACTAGCCCTTAAAGAAAGCTTTTTAACACAACATAATAGCCAACTAACTCTATTATTGCTCATACTCCAAGTTGCCGTATGTTCTTTAATTTTAATGGTTTTACTGCTGTTTAATCAGCAACAAATTGCACTTACACGTCAAGTTGCTGAGCGTACACACTCACTCGCACAAGCAAAGCAGCAGTCTGATTTAGCTAATCAGGCTAAAAGCCAATTTTTAGCGAATATGAGCCACGAAATACGTACACCATTAAACGCCGTTATTGGTTTTTCTTCACTTGCTCGAGAAACAGACAGTGCAAGTACACTCATTGGCTATTTAGATAAAATAAACTCATCATCTAAAAGTTTATTAAATTTAATTAATGACATTCTTGATATATCAAAAATAGAATCCCAAAAGTTAGTTATTGAATCTATTGCATTCGACTTAGGTGCTTTAATAACACGAATAGACAATATGTTTGAACAAAGCGCAGTTAACAAAGGTATTAACTGGCAAGTGAACTCAAAGCTACCTTTAAATACCTGGTTTATTGGTGATCCTATGCGAATTGAGCAGGTATTACTTAATTTATGTAGTAACGCGATTAAATTTACAAGCCAAGGCAGCGTTACTTTAAACATAGAAACAGAGTTTACTGCCGCCAATAAAGTACAGCTTGTTATAAACGTTAGTGATACCGGAATAGGTATAAAACCAAGCCAGCATAAAAAATTATTTAACGCATTTACCCAAGCTGATAGTTCTACCTCAAGGCAGTTTGGCGGTACAGGGCTTGGCTTAACAATAGCAAAAGAGCTAAGCCAATTAATGGGGGGAGAAATAGCCCTTAAAAGTGAAGTAGATAAAGGCTCTACTTTTACATTTTCAATGCGATTAGAAACAACAGAGCCTAAAAAAGAACATGTTATTACATTTGATAATACTAATATTACTTCGCTAGACATTTTGGTCGCAGAGGATAACCCAGTAAATCAAATGGTTATTAAAGCGATGCTTGGCTCGTTAGGGATTGTGCCGTATATAGTAGAAAACGGTGAGTTGGCGGTCGATATAGTGAAAAAACAACATTTTGATTTAGTCCTTATGGATTGCCAAATGCCTATAATGGATGGCTATAGAGCAACGGCCCTGATTCGGCAGTTTAAAACCGAACAAGAACTCCCGATTATTGCTTTAACTGCCGACGTAATGCCAGAGGATAAAGCACATGCACAAGCCGTTGGATTTAATCAACATCTTGCAAAACCGCTTGAACTCATTAAGCTAACCGAGTGTCTTGTCCAATATGCAGAAGTTAATGAATAATAGTGGTTTAATTTTAAGAATAGTTTTTAGAGTATTTTTTGGTTTTGTTTTAAGTCTTTTTTCTCATACAGCTGTCGCTCAAAACTGTATATCGCAGGCGAGCGACTTTAAATTTATAACAAAAAGTAAGCAACAAGGCTTATTACGCTTTGAAAATGAGCACAACCACCAGCGCTTTAATTACCACGCCATTTTACCATTTAACGATTACTTAGATTTTGCATATAAACATATAAATAAAGCCAATCCACGTGCAAATATGCCATGCCCTGTTATTACACAAACGTATCAGCAATTAGTAATACAGGGTAAGCGAAAACCTGACCCTACTATTGCAGATATTATTGCCCCTTTTGAGCTTACGCATCCAAACAGCAATAAAGTTGCGCTATTAATCCACGGACTAACTGACTCCCCCTTTACTTATCACGATTTAGCACAAGTGTATTATCAGCAAGGCTATACTGTGCGTACTATTTTATTATCAGGACATGGTAGCGCCGCAAGTGCCTTACTCAATGTAGACGTTAGCCAATGGCAACAAGCAATAAAATACGGTATTGAACGCTCCGTACAAGACTTTGATGAGGTGATACTCGCAGGTTACTCTACCGGTGCAGCGTTACTTATTGATTACGCAACCAAACACACTGTTTCGCCAAAAATTAAAGCGCTTATGCTTTATTCGCCCGGCTCTGAGCCACATAATAAGTACGGCTGGATAGCAAAGTGGATTGATGCCATACCCTTTGTTAATTGGATTGATAAAGACGCCGATGTAGACTTTGCTAAGTATGAGTCATTTCCTTTAAATGCAGCTGCCGCTTCGTACGATGCAATGTCACTTGCAAGCGTAAGTAGCTTAAACAAACGCCCTGCACTTAAATTACCTATTTTTAGTGTACTTAGCGATATTGATACCACGATAGATACGCGTGCCACGCTAAAATTATTAAGTGCATTACACCAAGGTAATTCAATCAAATATAAGCCGCTCGATACTTTAGTACTTTATGGAAGCACTGATATTTTACCGCCAGACTTTGCTAGTGACTACACAGTAAATAATCCGCAATGCACAACACCTCAATGTAAAAAGGTTCATGGTATGTCGCATATTGCTGTTGTTAACTCACCGCGAAATCCACATTATGGAATTAACGCAACTTATCGCAATTGTGGCAGCTTTATTAACGACGAGTCCCTATATAAAACATGTAAAACAACTAAAAACCCACAACTAGGAGAGCGTACAAGCGCCAACTTAAAACACTATCCGGCTTTACAGCGCTTAACTTATAATCCTCATTTTACCGAGCTTAAAATGCAAATTAGTACGTTTATTAAAAACGTAGAACAGCTTAGAACAACCACAAGGTAAGTAGTCATGGGAACGTTTTCGCACCAATGGTTTAGCAGTATTAATGAGATTGATCAGGCGCAGTGGCAACGTTTATTTGGTGATGAACCATTTACTCAACATGCTTTTTTATATGCCCTTGAACAAAGCCAATGCGTAACACAAAAAAGCGGTTGGCAGCCCCATCACCTCGCTATTTTTGAAGATGATACGCTCGTTGCACTTGCACCCGGGTATTTAAAAAGTCATTCATACGGCGAGTATGTATTTGACTGGGCATGGGCTGAGGCATACGAAAAACACGGTTTAGAATATTATCCCAAGTGGCTATCTGGCATTCCTTTTAGCCCTATTGAAGGCAAGCGTATTGCTATCGAGCACGCTAATCCAAATGCGGTGTATCAGTACATTACAGAGCAACTGAGCATACACAGTGCTCAGCAAGGATGGTCGGGATGGCATGTTAACTTTTGCGACCAAGCTCAAGCAACATCATTAACTGAGCAACACGCCATGCTAAGAGTGGGTGTGCAGTTTCAGTGGTTTAATAAAGGTTTTGAAACCTTTGACGACTTTTTGCAAATACTTAGCTCCCGCAAACGTAAGTCCCTTAAAAAAGAGCGAGCTAAAATAGCGCAACAGAACATTGATATTGAATGGCTGCAAGGAACGCAAATTACGCCCGAGATAATGCAATTGTTTTGTGAGTTTTATCAGCGTACCTACTTAAAGCGCTCTGGTCATTTGGGCTATTTAAATATGGAGTTTTTTACGCTTTTACATGCCTTAATGGCTAACAGTCTCGTTATTATGCTGGCCAAAAAAGACGACAACGTGATTGCTGCAACACTTAGTTTAGTAGGTAAAAATACGCTTTATGGGCGTTACTGGGGAGCGAGCGAAGAAGTAGATTCGCTGCACTTTGAATTGTGTTATTACCAAGGTATTGAGTTTGCAATAAAGCATAAACTCAACTGTTTTCATTCGGGTGCACAAGGTGAGCACAAAATAGCACGCGGATTTGAACCCGTGCTTACCTACTCTGCTCACCATATTGTTGATGGCGACTTCAGTAATGCAATAAGCGACTACTTAAAGCGTGAACGCGGCCATATTGATATATATAAAGAGCAATGTAGCTCATTACTGCCGTTTAAAAATGAGTAACTGATTATTTGCAGGCATGGCTGTATCGCTAATAAGCGTAAGCCCTGCTTGCTTAGCTAGTTGTTCAACTGCTTCAAAATCTCTTATTCCACTTAACGGATCGCGCTCTGTTAAAAAGGCACTAAAGTCATCATTACTTGGGCTGGTAAATTCACCTTGGTATTTGAATGGTCCATAAATACACAACATACCGTCGCTATTTAAGTGACGTTTAACACCGTCAAAAAAACGCTCAACTAATTGCCAACTTACAATATGAAATGTGTTTGCAGTATAAATAGCGTCAACCTTATCTACTGGCCACTCATTATTTAAATCAAGCTCAAGTGGTGCATGCAAATTAGTTAAATTAGCTTCGCGGTGCCATAAGTTAATCCCTTCGTGGTTTATAGCGCGATCACTTGTATGCCATTGTAAATTTGGTAATTGCTCTGCAAAAAAAACACTATGCTGGCCGGTTCCTGAGCCAACTTCGAGTACTGTTTTAGTATTTTTTAATACAACTTTTAATTGCTCTAAAATAGGGGTTTTATTGTTTTCACAGGCTTGTGAAAATGGCTTTGTCATTACTGTGCACCAAAATTGTAGATTAATGCACAACAGTAAAGCAAATTTAGCTTATTTTGTCGTGATGAAAAAAAGGTAATTTTTAAATACTATAACTATCATATGGTTGAGCCGGCTCATTATGGTTGGTACGTAATATGCTTTATATTGTTAACCCACTAAAGGGTTTAACTTATATTAAATTTCAAAGGATAAAATTATGCATATACCCCCTTATACCGCTGTAGACGCGGCCATTGCTATAACCGAAAAAACCACCGACGATCATAGTTACGCCGTTGATATGAGAGCTACAGTAATCGATTTACTTTCGCACCCTAAACATAATCAACAGGCGATGACCAAACATGAAACAGATCAGATATTTATTCTTGGCTACAATTAATACTCAAATTAGTATCACAAATAATTTTTATAATAACTGTTTACACTGAAACCGATTAAATGTAATGATAACTATTATCGTTAAATTGAGTCGGTTTTTTTATGTCTTTAAATTATGCCCAGCATCGTTACCATCAAGAACTCTCTTGTCATTGCTTAAGACCTGGCCTGCATGCACCCATGCTCGTTGCCGATTACATAGAAACCGCCCTTAACGTCGCCAAAAAATTTGAGCAACAACATAATCCCTTGCTTCAAGAGTTTTATCTTAGACGCACACACCATGAAATTATGAACAAAATGTGCGACCCTCTTATACATAATGCTATTCGTAAACAATGTTTAGAGCAGTTATACAAACCTTTATTAGCACTAAAACGGTTTTATAAAGTGCATAACAATACAGCACAATTTTTAATACTTGAGCGTGAAGCTCGTATTCTTAGTCACGAATTCAACCCTTTTTAAGGAGCACACTTATGAGCAACTTTAGAACAGAATCAGACAGCATGGGCGAGCTACAAGTACCTACTGATGCGCTCTATCAGGCGCAAACACAACGAGCAGTTAATAACTTTGCCATTAGTGGCTTATCTATGCCAAAGCAATTTATCACTGCACTGGCTTATATAAAACAAGCTGCTGCGCAAAGTAACTGCGAGCTTGGTCATTTAAGTAAAACTAAAGCCGATGCTATTGAGCAAGCTTGTCAAAGTATTATTGATGGCGAGCATGTTGAGCATTTCCCCGTTGATATTTTTCAAACAGGTTCAGGTACAAGCTCAAATATGAATGCCAACGAAGTTATTGCAACGCTTGCTAGCCGGATAGGCAATGAAAGCATTCACCCTAATGATGATGTGAACATGGGGCAAAGTTCTAACGATGTAGTCCCTACTGCTATCGCACTCAGTAGCGCAATAAATGTAGTGTATGAATTACTTCCTTCGCTTGAAAATTTATCGCAAAGTCTGGAAAAGAAAAAAGCTGAAGTAGGCCATATAGTTAAAACGGGCCGTACGCATTTAATGGATGCAATGCCTGTAACGTTTGATCAAACACTAAGTGCATGGCAGTCACAAGTTAATCATGCCGCAGCAGGAATTAGACATAGCTTAGAGCGTGTATGCGAACTTGCACAAGGCGGTACAGCCGTTGGAACAGGAATAAATGCCGACCCTAAATTTGCAGCAAAATTTACAGAAAATCTGAGTGCCAATGTAGGTATTAGATTTACGCCCAGTAGTAACTTTTTTTATAATATAGGTTCACAAGACGCCATCGTCGCACTTTCGGGGCAATTAAAAGTACTCGCTGTAGCACAAATGAAAATAGCGAATGACCTACGCTGGATGAACTCAGGACCACTTGCGGGCTTAGGTGAAATAGAGCTTGAAGCACTTCAACCGGGCTCGTCTATTATGCCAGGTAAGGTAAACCCAGTAATACCAGAAGCCGCAGCCATGGTAAGCGCACAAGTTATTGGCAACGACGCCACGATTACCGTAGCAGGCCAAGCGGGTAATTTTGAGCTAAACGTTATGCTGCCAGTCATTGCGTATAATATTTTACAAAGCATAGAATTACTTGCCAATAGCGCGCAGGCATTGGGCGATAAAGCCATTGCCAGCTTTAAGGTAAATCAGCCTAATATAGATAAAGCGCTCGCTAAAAATCCAATTTTAGTGACGGCACTTAATCCGGTGATCGGTTATGAAAAAGCAGCAAAAATAGCAAAGCAGGCTTATAAAGAAGCTCGCCCAATTATTGATGTAGCTGAGCAGGAAACTGATTTACCACGCAGTGAACTCGAAAAACTACTTAACCCCACCAAACTAACGCAGGGTGGGCTTTAACAAAACGGTATTTTTCACGGCTTTAATTACTTGATAATATAGTTTTTATTGCCGTAAAAAATGCACCGTGTATGATAGTGATGAATATTTCATCACTATCAAGGTTTGTTATGCGTACCCCATTGTTAGCCATACTTTTACCACTTTGTTTAACTGCATGCTTAGATAAAGCACCCACTGAAACGCAGCAAGTAACAATCACCTCAGAAGCTGAAGCACCAAAGCAAGAGCTACAAAAGCTAAAAGAAAACACTCAATTACAAGAAAATACTAAAAAGAACGTAGTTGCTGAAAAAATACCAAAAGCTGATTTAAAAAACGTTTCAATAGACGATATAAAAACAGCTAAAACCGAATTAAATACGCTAATTACAGATAAGCAATGTGATACCAGCACCCAATGTAGAGTAAATGCAGTAGGCAGTCGCGCATGTGGTGGGCCAAGCAGCTTTGTTGTGTACTCAACAAACGCAGCATCTGAGGAACAAGTAGCAGCCCTTAGCGACAAAATTACTAAGCTTGAAAGTAGTTATAATTCACAAAAAGGGATGATGAGCATTTGTCAGCATTTAACAACGCCAAGCACGCAGTGTGTTGAAAATAAATGTGTTAAACTTGAAGGCTCAGCGGTAAGTGCATTTTAAGGATAACGTTATGAGTTGTTTACCATCGGCAATTAAACTATCAATTTTAAGCATTGCTAGCAGCATTTTATTACTAAGTGGTTGTGCTAGTACTGTGACGTCAAATGAGCAAAGTAAAAACTTATCTGACTTAAACTATGATCTGAATAACATGGTGAGTAATAACAGCTGCACTGCAAGCTTTCAGTGCAAAGTACTTGAAGTGGGCGCCCGCGCATGCGGCGGACCGAGTAAATATGCTGTTTATTCAACGCTAAACACATCTCAAGAAGAAGCAGAACAGCTTGCTCAACAAATAACAAAACAAGAAAACATACAAAATAAAGCACAAGGCTTAACTGATTGTTCTCCTGTACTTGAAGTGCAATCGCTGTGTATTAACCACCAATGCCAGTCGTTTGATATAAAATAAAAACGGCCGCGTATAAGCTAATTTCAGCGTTAACTTAAATACGGAATTAACGCTGAAATTACTACCACCAGTACCACGCAAACACCCGCTTTAATAATGTATTTCATGGGCATTGTTTTAAGCACCCAATACGCATAAATAAAGCGTACAAAATAACTCGCCGCAGTACCAAACAACGCAAAAATAATTAAGTAAGCAATTAAAATAATATTCATAAAAACCTAATTAAATTATTTCACTTTTTTATTTTTAGTGTGGGCTATTAATAAATCAGCTACTTGTTGTTTTACGGCTCGCTTATCATCGCTTTGTACATCAAAGCGACTGGCTAGTTGCGCTATTTCATCATCATTTAAGTTAAACGATAAACGTTGACGCGTTTTTTTAGACTTTACGTCTAAGCCAAGTATTTTTCGGATCATATCTGACGGCGTTAGCTCTTGATCAATTGCCTGCTTTTTTATCAGCTTTTGAACTTCGCTGCTTAGATCGAATGCCATTTGTGTGGCACGTACAGCTTGTTCCTGACGTAACCACTTATCTTTAGCATCACTCACTTAGCATCTCCGGGAAACAAGTCTACAATGTCTGACATTGGACGCATGAGCGTTAGCGATACTTCAGTTTCGCCACCATCCCAAATTTCGATATTTAAACCAAAGCCTTCATTATCTGACGCTAAGCAAATCATTTCACATGGCTCGCCACCTTCTTGCTCATAGCGAGGTAATGCTTGGTTGCGGTAGTCTTTATTATGGAAATAACACACATAAGGCGACTCGCTTTGTTGATAGCTTTTAGCTAAAAACTGCATAAAGCGCTCTGGTGTATTTTGCACTGTAATGTGGGTTAACGACTCTTCATCAAAAATACGCGCAAACTCATCAAGGCTAAATATCTCTTCAACTTCGTTTCGCTGAATTTTAATAGAAAAGTTAGCCCACTCTTCGCCGTCATCTTGCTCAATTTGTAAAAATACAACTTGGCCGCTATTTGTCTCAAGTACAAATTCAGTATCACTACTGTGCTGATATTGGTAAGTCTGAATATCAGTAACACGTAACGTTTCACCCTTTAACCATGCAGGATAGGCAAATGAATCAATAACGCTAAACATGTCGCCTTTTTCAAGATCGCTCGGATGATTAAGTTGACGTTCTGGCTCTTTTTTAGATTTGAAAAAATTAAACATAGGAAGGCTGCCTTCTAAGCAAAAAAGGTAACTGAGAAAAACTCGGTTACCTTTTTAAAGTATAAACGTAATGGTTAGCTATTTTGCTTCGCTTTGATGCGAGCTAAAATATCAGCGCTTTTTGGACTTGTGTCGCCAATGCCTGCTTCAGCCATTTTTGCTTTTAAGTCATCGCCATTTACGTCTGACTCAAGTTGCTTTGCAGCACCAAGCTGGTCACTTCGATCTTGTTGGCGCTGTTTAATGCGTTCAAGCGATTGACGAGCCGATGTCATAGACGAGCTGTTTGTATTAAGCGTGCTGTTAACAGCCATTGTTGCTTGCTGTACGCTTTCAGTGGTTTTAACCATTGTAAGCTGACGCTGATTCTCTTTAATCGATTTTTCAGCATCTTTAACTTGCTGCTTAAGCGCAACAATGTGATTGCTAAAGCCAGACAATACTTGCTCGTTTTCAGCTTTTTCAGCTTCAAAGTCACCAATTTTTTCTGCAATTTCTAATGCTAATGCTTCGTTGCCCTTTTCAAGAGCTTGGCCTGCATACGCTTCATGTTCAGCGATTGATGCATCTACAGCGCTAATTTTACGCTTAGTTTGCATTTCTTTGGCCATTACTTCAGTAAGGCTTTTTTTAGCACGGTGAAGTGCATTTTGCGCGTCTGCAATTTCTTGCTCAAAAATACGGATGCCATTTTTGTCTACAATTGCTTCGCCTGCTTCACGAGCGCCGCCACGTACTGCTGTAAATAATTTTTTTAAAATACTCATAATCTTAACTCCACTAACTAGCTATTAATCGTTTAAATACAAGGTCACGGCTTCTAGTGCATCGATAGCGTTATCGGCTAATGTCACTAGTTCGTGGGTAACGTCATCCAATGATGAATTTACCGACAGTGCACCAAAAATCGCGTATTTGTTATCGATTTTAGCAAATGCACTTAGTGGAATTGGCACGTTTAAACGTAATAATGTTTCGTTTAACTCGTTGCGTAATTCACTTTTAACTTCATCTTCGTCAAACAAGTAGCTAATACATAATAACTGCTCTTGCGTTTGCGTAACAAAAATTGGAAGCTCATCATTTCCATCAACAATGACTTGTAAAACATCTTGCTCGCCTGGGTTGGCAATCAAGAAAGACTCAAAGTTAGCGCCTTCGGTTTCACAAGAAGCTAATTTTATTGAAAGTTCATTTAATTCCATGTCTCTGCCTTTTGTCGTTTGACATATTATGTCTGAGTTAAGATTCTCATGGTCGACATATTATGTCAACCATGTTTTATTAGTTTTTATACAATTCGCTTTCAATTTGCCATGCAGTTCGGTAGTAATCGTACAACTGACCAGACCCTAACCTATTGACCTCAATACTTTTAACTTGTTCAAAGTAGTGGTTAGGAAATACAAAACTTGCCAATAAATATTCTTTACTAATCCACCTTGATGGCACAGGCATAGCCGTCGCATCATTAATACGGCCACTGGCCGACTGACCCATTTTAGTGGCTATAGTCCAGCCCCACTGCCCAAAAGAAGGTATGTTTTGCTGATACTGCTCAACATAGCCAAACCCAGCAGCTTTAACTGTTTTAGCAATGCTTAAAAACGCTTTTTTAGCGTGATAAGGTGAGGTTGATTGAACCGCCATTGCGCCATCGGGTGCTAATAACTGCCGTACATGATTATAAAAGTAGTCACTGTACATTTTATTTAGATCAGGATGATTAGGGTCAGGTAAATCAATTAAAATAGTGTCGAACTGCTTAGATTGGTCAAGTAGCTTTTCTACTTCTAAAAATGCATCACCCACAATTATGTTGGCTCGCGAGTCATGCATCGATTTATTATTTAGCTGTAGTAATCGCTTATTGATGTGCTCTGGCGGCGTAAAGTCACCGTCTTTATGACCAAATAAATTCAGTAGTTGCGCGTCTAAATCTATTAGCGTTACTTCACTCACAGGCCATTTTAAAACATCTCTAAGTGCAAGCCCGTCACCACCACCAATTATTAATACACGGTCGTGTCTGTTAGAGGCAAGCATTGCAGGGTAAACCAGCATTGAGTGATATATTTGCTCATCAATACTTGAGAACTGTAAACGCCCATTTAAATATAAATCGGTAATTGGCTGAGGTTGGTTTTTGCTTAATCTTTCGGTTAAAACTACGTGTTGGTATTTAGTTGCTTGCGAATAAATTACTTTATCTTTGTATAAAACATTACTTAGATTGTTCATCCAGCTACTGCCAAATACTAAAATAAAGCCAAATAATGCCAGTAATACTATATGGCAAACTAAAAGTGCCTTAGCAAAGCGCACATGGGTATGGTAGCGCCATAAAAACGCGAGTCCTGCGATGATATTAAATAACGCCGTCCACGCTGCAGCTTGCATTATAGGCATTGAGAGCATGATACTTACCCAAATGGCTGCACCAATACCAGCACCGATATAATCGGCACCATAAATAGTCCCTGCGTTGTTTTCTAAAAAACGGCCATAAACGTGCTGACGAATGCGCGCTATAAGCGGTATTTCCATACCAATAAATAAGCCCAGTATTAAACCAAAAACATAAGGTAGAAAACGTGACCACTCTTGTAGCTTTTGAAATACGTAACCATTAAGTACAACATCAGGGGGTAAATTAAAAATGCTCGAAAATAAATGAGGAAGAGAATAACTAACTGCTATTACACCCGCTATCGCTAAAATGCAGCCCATGCCAACCAAAGCAATAATGCTTTCTAGCCAAGCAAAAGCGGTAAATGCATCTTTGAACCAGCGCGCTAAAAAAGCGCCTAAGCCCATTGCTACAATCATAGTGCCAATCATGGCGTAAATAGCGCTCTCTACTGAGCCAAGTACACGGCCCGCATAATGAGACAGTAAGTATTCATAAATAAGGCCGCACCCAGCAAGCACGGCCATAACAGTAATAAGTAGTATATCGTGCCCAAGTAAGCGAGACTTACTTGGGGGGGTGTTGGTTGATGACACTGATTATGCGCCTAGTAATGTTGCCATAGTGATACCTACAGCAAATGATACTGCTGCAGAAATAGTAGCTACACCTACATTTTTTTGACGATTAACTTCATCGGAAATATCGCAACCAGATAAAATTATTTTAATTGTCACTAAGTGCAAAATAATAAATGCAACAAGGCTCACTACTGCGCTAATAGCCCAGTATAGTAAACTCGCATTAATATTATCAGCCGCGTAAGGTGCAACACCCGTTGCTGCTGTAATAGCTAATGCACTACCTATTAAAAATCCAGCGTAACGAATACCCACAGCTAAGTTACCATCAACAATTGCTTGTTGTAGGCAGTCGCCACTTTTGTTTGTACGCTTAAATAACTGCACTCGGTATTGGCTAACAAGTAGTAATACAACACTACCTATAATAAAGGCGGCAATTACAATTGGAAGACCATGCCAGCCGTCAGTAGCCACCCATAAAAGAGCTGAGCGAATAACGATAGCAACACTGACAACATGGCCAAAATCAATTATTGAAGCTGTAACGTTACCTTTAACGATTTCGTCGTGCAGGCTTACTTTACGAAGAGCTACTTTATCTTGAAAAAAGTGACCCAACTTAATCAGTACAATTGCTAATGCGCCATAAGCTAACATTTGTAGTGCTTCTTGTTGCAGTGTTGCAGCAAAAGCTCCGCTACTTACACCCGTTAATACAATCGCCAGTGCCACTAAGCCAGCGGCAAAGCTAATACCAAAAGCAAAGTTATCACGCTCTGTTATTTCATCATTTGCATGTAAGTTTGAAACCCAGCCTTTTATATATTTAAGGCTTACAAATAATAAAACAATAATTGCAAAATCAATCGCCAGCGCTTGCAGTGACCACATAGTTATTCCATTAAATTCATACATATTATTCTAACTCCAACTTTATTCTTTTACTTACCACGGCTCACGCCACGAGAGGTTCTGCTACCGCTATCACGCACCGATCCTGAGCTATTGCTATAACTGCTCGAACGAGAATAACTACTGCGGCTTTTTGCTGGCGTATAACTACTACGGCTTAAACCTGATGCACCTGTTTTTTTACTCGCATAAGGGCTTGTAAACTGCTTACCTTGGCGTTGGTATGTTTGGCGCGTGCGTGTTTCTAGCGCGCTTTGGGTTTTAATTTGTTTAGGGCTTGAATAACGCGAGCGGCCATAGTCATTGTAATAGCTATACTTTCGGCGCTTACTCCAGCTTCCATATTCAACACGATCAAATACATCACCTAAAATACGGTACATTCCGTACCATTGCCAAAAGCTAATACCGTTACTATTTGATTGCCAGTTACCATAGTTAGGGTTACCTACCATTTGGTTACCAACACCCTCACCTTCAGCTTGCTTACTAATTGCGCCTACACGCGCTAAAGTGCCTTTGGACATATCAGCTAGCATATTAATAGGATCGGTTAACGCATCAGAAAATAGCGTAGGTTTAGATGCATCACGCAACAAATCAATGCTATGTAACGTATCTTCGTAAGGAGGAATTAAGTAAGTTCCTTTAATATCTTTAAGTCGCTGTGTTAAGCCACTATAAAGTGCGCCTTGGCGCGTTGCATCAAGGGTAATTACATCAACAACTTTTGTAAGCTCTGGTTGTTGTTTTTTAAGAAGCTCGCCATATTCTTTAAGTAACACAGCATTACGTACACTTCCATTATCGAGTGCAGTACCAAGCTGAGACAGCTCCGTATCTACCTTTTTAATAGACTCTTGAATTGTTTGTTGCAGCTGCTCTTCTTTCGATTGACAACCCATAAGCACTGCGAACAAACAAAACAGGCTTATAAGTTTCCAAGCTTTAATATTCGACATTCATGTCACCTGATTTACTAAATTAACTCAGGTAGTTTTACACAGGTCACTTATTAAACCAAGAATGAAATTGCAACAAAATGAGAAGAAACGTGGGACTCTGTAATCAGGGTCTGATTTATTGAGAATTTAGTGAAAATATTAAGCTATATCGTAAGGTTAGAATTGAAGTTTAAGCGTTATAAGGGGGTACTTACAGTGATTTTAGCGTCAGGAATCGCTGCGCTCGCCCGCCCTACGTGATGGGTGTTGATGTGAGTGTGTGTTAACTGCGCGCATTTCACTTTTCTTCAGACG
>NZ_PJAV01000108.1:0-25231 GCF_002836695.1 Pseudoalteromonas sp. 78C3 | reverse complement strand
CAGGGCGGGCAAGCATAGCGACTCCCGACGCTGATATACTGCGTAGCGTACCGACTTTATATTGTAGAGCGTCTGAATCTAATGATTCGGGCTTTTTTACGTCTTCAAAAAAGTGATTCAGGGATTCCGCTAGAGCGAAGGACTTCTTAGTAAATCATTTATATCGTTCAGCAATAATACCTAATCAATTTAGTGGATTGAACTTGACACTAATTGCGTTAGAAATTTCTGATATACGATATAAAGAAATTTTTGTCCTCAAATAGAACATTTAACTAAGTAGATTAGCGTAAAGTTTATTTTATATTCTATTGGTTATAACTAACCATCTATACACTCCAATAAAAAACAATGCTGCAGATCCAAAGCCACTCAATACCCAAATGACTTTTAAAATGTTACCACCAATGCTGCCGTCATGTAGAGGGTGTATCCAGTTTTTAATTTTACTGGCCGTACTACTTTGTTTATCTATATTAAACATGCTCTCTAACTTCCCTGTAAGTGCATTAACCTCTATATAACTATGTGGAAAGCGATACGAAGGATCGTTTACAGTTTGAAATCTAAATCTGTAAATGGCATTTAAGTTTGATGGTGTTTCAATCCAAGCTAAACGCGCACTCGGTAATGCTTTTTGTGCTATTAGTATTGCTTGCGATAAAGGAATATTGAATTGTTTACAAGGCTGTATTTGTATTAGTGGTAGTGTCATTAATTGGATTTAACAGTGAGTCTATTTGTGGGTAATAAACTAATACGGAGCCAGAAAGGCTAATAATAGTAAGTAAAACACCTACCGATAGACCTAAGTATAAATGTAACCGCCTGAATATTTTTCGCCATGAAAGCTTTAGTGTCATTAATTAAATAGCCGTAATGAGTAATGCAGGTTTATTGGGCATTAAGGAATGATTAATTACGCGGTATATTATATGGTTTTTTGATATGAGTTGTGCGGCATTTTGTCGCACTTATTAAATTAGGTATTTAGAAAGTAAAACGCCAGTTCTTGGCTGGCGTTAAAGTACAAGCTTGAAGCTTGAAGCTTGAAGCTTATTTAAGCTTTAGGTCCTGCATTTTTTATATCGTCTGATACGTCATACTTAGCAAAGTTTTCAGTGAAGTCTGCGGCAAGTTTTGCTGCATATTCATTGTACTTAGCTTTATCTTCCCACGTATTAATAGGATTAAGTAAGTTAGTATCTACACCTGGAACTGCTACCGGTACATCTAGGTTTAAAACATCAATGTGCTGAGTTTCAACACCCGCTAATTTACCAGATACGATTGCATCAATTACTGCACGAGTAGTTGGGATATCAAAACGTTTACCTGTGCCGTAAGGGCCGCCAGTCCAACCTGTATTCACAAGGTACACTTTAGCGCCAAACTCGCGAACACGCTTCATAAGAAGCTCAGCGTAAACACCAGCAGGGCGTGGGAAGAATGGTGCGCCAAAACATGTCGAAAATGTTGATTCAATATCGCTAGTTGAACCAATCTCAGTTGAGCCAACTTTTGCTGTGTATCCACTTAAAAAGTGAAAAGCAGCAGCTTCTTCGCTAAGTATAGAAACCGGTGGTAATACACCGCTTACATCACAGGTTAAAAATACAACAGCCTTAGGTTCGCCTGCGCGGTTTTCTACTTTACGTTTTTCAACGTGTTCAAGTGGATATGCTGCACGGCTATTTTGAGTAAGGCTAGTATCGTTAAAATCTGGAACGCCTTTTTCATCTAGCACTACATTCTCTAAAATAGTACCAAAGCGAATTGCATTCCAAATTACAGGTTCGTTCTTTTGTGACAGGTCGATACATTTAGCATAGCAACCGCCTTCAATATTAAACACGCTTCCAGGTGCCCAACCGTGTTCGTCATCACCAATTAAAAAGCGAGTAGGATCTGCTGAAAGTGTTGTTTTACCCGTACCAGATAAACCGAAGAATAATGCTGTATCGCCTGCTTCACCAACATTAGCAGAACAGTGCATTGGTAATACACCTTTTGCTGGTAGTAGGAAGTTTTGTACAGAAAACATCGATTTTTTCATTTCACCGGCGTAACGCATACCTGCTAGTAATACTTTACGCTGCGCAAAGTTAATAATGACGGTGCCATCGCTATTTGTGCCATCACGTTCTGGCTCACATACAAACGAAGGAACGTTCATTACTTGCCATTGTGGTAAGTTTGAAGCGTTATAGTTCTGCGGTTCGATAAACATGTTTTTGGCAAAAATATGGTGCCACGCTGTTTCTGTAGTTACAACTACAGGTAGATAATGCTCAGGGTCTGCGCCAACTTCTAGGTGAGAGGTGAAGTGGTCATTACTTTGAACATGTGATTCTACGCGAGCCCATAATGCGTCAAATTTGTCTGCATCAAATGGACGATTAACGTTGCCCCATTGAATATCATTTTGAGTTGTTGTTTCTTGTACAATAAAACGATCTTTTGGTGAACGACCAGTTCGTTTTCCTGTAATTGCAACAAAAGCACCATTTGCGGCTAAAGTACCTTCGCCACGGCGGATCGCATGCTCGACAAGTTCAGCTGCGGTTAAATCGACAAAACGTGTAGCGCCTGTAGTCATGTTTATACCTAACTATGTGTGAGAGTTTGAACGGATAGCTCTGGGGTTATCAGTGCCCTTAAACTGAAATTATAGTAACAGAAGGTTTTAAGATATTCGAGCCCGTAAAGCCTCTAAAAACACATATATTTAAGAAAAAACATGAATAATTTCAATGATACCGGTGTCATGAAATTAGCAGAAAAGATGACACCGGTATCATCTTTTTATAATATAAAACCGCATATTTTGCGGCTTTAATTACTATATATAGATGAAGCTGAACATTTAGTTGAAAATGCTTTTTATATCTTGTTCGTTAAAAACATACTCTTTTAAACAGTAATGACAGTTAATATTAACAGACCCTTTTTCAGCTACGTCTTTAAGTAGTTCTTCTTGTCCAATATTAACAAGTGCAGTAATTGTCTTATCACGACTACAACCACATTTGAATTTAATCGCTTGAGGTTCAAATACGCGAGGATTATCTTCGTGATAAAGGCGTGTAAGGACAGTATTAGCATCAAGGTGTAATAGTTCTTCATCTTTAATGGTGTTACTTAATGCTTCTAGGTGTGCAAAGTCTTCAATTGATTTTTGTTTATCAACTGGGAGTACTTGTAAAAATAGACCACATGCTTTTGCGCTACCTTCTGTTGTGTCGGTTGCAAACCAAAGGCGTGTTTTTAATTGCTCTGACTGCTCAAAGTAACTTTCGATACATTCACTCAGAGTATCATGCTCTAGCGGAACTATACCTTGGTAACGTTCACCCTTACTTGGTGTAATAGTGATCACCATATAGCCTTGACCAATAAGCTCTTTTACAGTTGTGCCCGTAATTTCGCTTTGCAGGCGTGCAATACCACGCATGTTTTGTTTATCATCACCATTTATAACTGCATATTTAACTGGGCCATCACCTTGAAGCTGTACTGCAATTTCACCTTCAAACTTTAAAGTGGCGGTTAATAAACAGGTTGCAACAAGTAACTCACCTAGTAATGCTTTAACAGGGTCTGGGTAATTATGGTCGGCAATCATTTCATTATAAGCATTCTCGATTTGTACGAGTTCGCCACGAACATCTAGTTCGTTGAATAAATAACGGTGAAGTAAATCTTGTTGCATGAGCGGCTATACCTAACTTGATTTCATTTTTAAAAGTTCGCGTCTTTGCTTTTTATCCGGTTTTTTATCCGGATGAGGAGCAAAAAAGCTGTTATTTTTGCGTGCGATGCTGTTCTCTTCGCGTTTAGCAATACTTGCATCAGATTCTTGATACATGGTCTGTGCAATGGGGGCGCTTTGACGTTTTTCAAGCACTGAGAGTATAGTTATCAGCTTTTCATCTACGCCCTGAGCCAGTTTTACTTTTGCGCCAACGTCTACTATTTTACTCGCTTTTGTACGTTGCCCATTATAATGTACTTTGCCGCCTTGCACCATTTCGCGTGCAACTGCACGAGTTTTATAAAATCGCGCAGCCCATAACCATTTATCTAATCGAACTTTTAACCCATCTACAGGGTCTGAGCTGGTATTAGCATTACTTTTTTTACTCATAAGGCATTTCCCCACGTTTTTATAGCTTAAAATTTATCATGAAATCATCGTAGGATGAAGGTATTACAACGGCAGTTTACTTTTTGTACTGTTATGTAAAGTTAATTTAATCTGTTTACAAAGTTTAATATTAGTGTGCTTGTTGAAAGAAAAATGAAAGGGTACTATGGGTACGCGCTAACGCAGTAAATTAAAATAAGAACACTATTTATGGAACAGCAAATCCAACAACTAAAACAATTTTTAACTCGTTTACCGCATGCTAAGTTAAGTGCATTAGTGACACTGTTAGTTGTTGTTTATCTTGCATTTTTATTATCAAAACTTGTTTGGCTTTTGTGGCCAAAACCACCAGTAACTCTACTTACCCCTACTCATTATGCTAACCAGTCATCTGGTGCGAGTAACAACTCAGCGCAGCATATTATTGAGCAATTTTTATTTGGTAAAAAAACTGTAACAAACAACAATAATACTGCAAAGCAATCGCAGGTAATAAATAATGCGCCAGAAACGCGCTTAAGTATCAATTTAACCGGCATTGTAGCGGTTAATAACGATGACAAAGCAGGTATCGCAATTATTGAATCACAAGGTAAGCAAGTAAGCTATCTTGTTGATGAAGTAGTATCGGGTACGCGTGCTGAAGTTGCACAAATATTGCCGGATCGTATTATTTTGAGTGTTAATGGACGCTTTGAAACATTAATGCTTGATGGACTCGATTTCAGTAAGAAGGTGTCTATGCCAGTACTCGCTGCGCGTGATGATGCTGAAATGGGTCCGCAAAAATTAGAACCAAGTGATCTACAAATAGATGCCACTGCAGATCCAGACGTTAAAGAAGCAATTATAGAAACACGTGAAGAGTTACTCGAAGAGCCGGGCAAGCTATTTGACTATATACGTGTTTCACAAGCCATGAATGATGGTGAGCTAATTGGATATCGCTTAAGTCCAGGTAAAGAGCCTGAGCTGTTTAAGCAAATGGGTTTAAAAAATAACGATTTAGCCATTTCTATAAATGGCTATCAACTAACAGATTTAAAACAGGCTATGTCAGCTATTAATGAGCTGCGTAATAGTACAGATGCCAATATCACTATAGAGCGTGATGGTGAACAAATTGATGTGCAATTTAGTCTGCAATAATTTAGCTTTGGAGTTTTAATACGATGGTTCAGGTGCTACACCTCAAAAAAATTAAAAAAGGGTTAGCTAAGTACGCAGCACTTTTTTTGGCGGCAAGTATTTCTTTGTCTGTTTCTGCTGTTGAATATGCTGCTAACTTTAAAGGGACTGATATCAACGAGTTCATTAATATTGTTGGTAAAAACCTTAATAAAACAGTCATTATTGACCCTAACGTGCGCGGAAAGGTAAATGTTCGCAGCTATGAGTTAATGGACGAAGCACTTTATTATCAGTTCTTCTTAAATGTATTGGAAGTTTATGGCTACTCAGCTGTTGAAATGGACAATGGCATAATTAAGGTAGAAAAAAGTTCAGACGCTAAAAAATCAAATGTGCCACTTATTGACGAAGGTAGTGAAGCTAGCGGCGACATGATGATTACGCGTGTTGTACGTGTTAAAAATGTAAGTGTGCAGGAGCTTGGTCCTCTAGTTCGTCAATTTAGCGATCAAAAAGATGGTGGCCACGTTGCTAACTTTAATGCGGCTAACGTAATGATGCTAACAGGTCATGCTGCATCGGTTAATCGCTTAGTTGAGATTATTCGCTCTGTTGATCAGGCGGGTGACAAGCGTGTAGACATTGTTAAGCTTAAATATGCGACGGCAGATGATGTTGTCTCTGTAGTAGACAATATTTATAAAGACAGCGGTAAAGGCAGTGTGCCTGAATTTTTAATTCCAAAAGTTGTGGCTGATGGCCGAACTAATAGCGTTATTGTAAGTGGTGAAGGCCAAGCACGTACACGTGCTATTGAGCTTATTAAGCGCTTAGATGGTGAGCTAGAAAGCCAAGGTAATACTAAGGTGTTTTACCTAAATTATGCTAAAGCTGAAGATTTAGTAAAAGTATTGCAAGGTGTTAGTAAGTCACTTGTTGAAGATGCACAAGGCGGTACTACTAAGACCCGTAGCAGAAGCAATAATGAAAGCAGTATAGAGTCTCACCCAGACTCAAACTCATTAATTATCACCGCACAGCCAGACACAATGCGATCATTAGAATCAGTAATTGAACGCCTTGATATTCGCCGTGCCCAAGTACTGGTTGAAGCGATTATTATTGAAGTAATGGAAGGCGACGGGGTTAACTTAGGCCTGCAGTGGATTTCTGAGCAGGGCGGTATGTTGCAGTTTAACAACGGCACTACGGTTCCCGTTGGGTCATTAGCTGTTGCTGCAGAGCAAGCACAAGATGTAACCGTTACTAAAAATATAATAGGAACTGAATCAGGTACGGTAACGCCGTATACGGAAACAACAGAAGGTGACTATGGTCCATTAGCCTCCTTACTTAGTGGCATTAATGGTTTAGCGCTGGGCGTTGTTAAAAATGATTGGGGCGCAATTATTCAGGCTGTTGCTACTGATACAAATTCGAACATTTTGGCTACACCCTCTATAACTACAATGGATAACGAAGAAGCCTCTATTTTAGTCGGTCAAGAAGTACCTATTATTACAGGCTCACAAACAGGCAGTAACAATGCAAACCCATTTCAAACAGTTGAGCGTCAAGAAGTCGGTATTAAATTGGTTGTTACGCCTCAGATTAATGATGGCTCTGCAGTACAGCTTACTATTGAGCAAGAAGTATCGAGCGTAAGTGGTGCAACTGCGGTTGATATTTCAGTAAATAAGCGTTCAATTAAAACCACGGTAATGGCCGATGATGGTGGTATGGTTGTACTTGGTGGTTTAATTGACGAAGACGTACAAGAAAGTGTTTCTAAGGTGCCGTTATTAGGCGATATCCCTATTTTAGGCCACTTGTTTAGATCAACAAATACAACGCGCCGTAAGCGTAATCTTATTGTGTTTATTCGCCCAACCATTATTCGTGATGGTGTAAGCATGAATAAGTTAAGCTTTAATAAATATAACTTTATTCGTGGTGAGCAGTTTAAACAAAAAGAAGACGGTATTGAGTTAATGCCAATGACTGATACGCCTATTTTACCTGAGTGGAATGACGAATTAGTACTACCCCCTACGTATGAAGAGTCTCTGCGTAAACAAAATGCACAAGAGCGTAAAGATGACTAATGCGATTCAAGAGATAAACCAAGATGTGGTTCATCCTAAAACGCATAATCAGGATGAGCTATTAACGAGTGATGTGTTAGTTGAGTTACCAGCAAAGCGTTTGCCGTTTTCCTATGCAAGACGTGCAGGTGTGTTACTTGGCAAAAACAAAGATCACCGCATAGTTTACTACCGTGGTGAGCTAGATGTGGAAGTACTATTAGAAGTACGCCGTATCGCAGGCCATGGTTTTACACTTGAGCAATTGGCTGATGATAAATTTGAGCTATTGCTTGAAGCGTCATACCAACGTGATAGCTCTGAAACACAACAAATGATGGAAGATATTGGCAACGAGGTTGATTTATTCTCACTTGCTGATGAACTTCCGCAAACTGAAGATTTACTGGCTGGTGACGATGATGCGCCAATAATCAAGCTTATTAACGCCATGCTAAGTGAAGCGATTAAAGAAGGGGCTTCTGATATTCATATCGAAACCTTCGAGCAAGAGCTTGTTATTCGCTTTAGGGTCGATGGCGTGCTTAAAGAAGTACTTAAGCCTAATCGTAAACTTGCATCGTTACTTGTGTCTCGTATTAAAGTAATGGCTAAGCTTGATATAGCCGAAAAACGCATTCCACAAGATGGCCGTATTAGCTTACGTATTGCCGGGCGTGCAGTTGATGTGCGTGTGTCTACAATGCCATCGAGCTTTGGTGAGCGTGTAGTACTGCGTTTACTTGATAAAAACAACGCGCGTTTAAACCTTGAAGATTTAGGTATGACCGCAGATAACCGTGCATTGTTTTCAGATTTAATTAGTAAACCCCACGGCATTATTTTAGTAACAGGGCCAACGGGCTCTGGTAAAAGTACCACTCTATATGCTGGTATGAGCCAAATTAACTCACGCGATCGCAATATTCTTACCGTTGAAGATCCGATAGAGTACGAAATTCCAGGCATTGGGCAAACACAAGTTAATGCAAAAGTTGATATGACATTTGCACGTGGTTTACGTGCAATATTACGCCAAGATCCTGATGTAGTAATGGTGGGTGAAATACGCGACCTTGAAACTGCGCAAATTGGTGTTCAAGCGTCACTTACCGGCCACCTTGTTATGTCTACTCTGCATACTAATACCGCATCGGGTGCAATTACACGTATGGAAGATATGGGTGTTGAACCATTCTTACTTTCATCGTCGTTACTCGGTGTGTTGTCGCAACGGCTAGTACGTACATTGTGTAATACCTGCAAAGAAGGTCACACGGCTGATGAGCATGAATGCCAGCTGTTAGGGGTTCCTTTTGAAAGCCAACCGACAATCTATCGAGCAGTAGGGTGTGAAGAGTGTAACTTTAATGGCTATCGTGGTCGTACGGGTATTCACGAGTTACTTGTAGTTGATGAAACAATACGCGAAATGATTCACAACGGTAAAGGCGAGCAAAGCGTAGAAAAATACATTCGTAAGCGCAGCCCAAGTATTCGCCAAGATGGGTGTAGCCGTGTACTTGTAGGTAAAACAACACTTGAAGAAGTATTGCGTGTTACCCGTGAGGAAGGTTAACTATGGCGGCGTTTGAATACCGTGCCTTAGATGGCCGAGGTAAAGAAAAAAAAGGCATTTTAGAAGCCGATACAGCTAAACAAATTCGCCAAACTTTACGTGATCAAAAACTTACGCCGCTTGAAGTTGTCCCTGCGGCGCAAAGTGATAAACAAGTCAAAGGTGAAAAAGCCCCTTTACTCGGTGGCTTTTTTAAACCGACAATTTCAACCTCAGACTTAGCACTAATTACAAGGCAATTAGCAACACTTATTCAATCGGCACTCCCTGTTGAAGGCGCTGTTATGGCGGTTGCTGAGCAATGCGAAAAGCCGCGTTTAAAGCGTATGCTTATGTCGGTACGCTCAAAAGTGGTTGAAGGTTACACACTTGCCGATGGCCTTAGTGAGTTTCCTCATGTTTTTGACGATTTATATCGTGCAATGGTAGCCGCAGGCGAAAAGTCGGGTCACCTTGACCAAGTACTTAATCGTTTAGCCGACTATACCGAGCAGCGCCAACATATGCGTAGCCAAATAACTCAGGCTATGGTTTACCCTATTATTTTAGTGGTATTTGCAATCGGTATTGTGTCGGTATTGCTTGGTACTGTAGTACCAAAAATATTAAAAACGTTTGAAAAAACAAAACAAGTACTTCCTTGGACAACCGAATGGGTTATGGCAGGCAGCCATTTTGTACAAAATTATTGGTTTATTAGTTTAATAGCTATTACAGCTATAGCCATTGGTATTAAGCATGCACTTAAGCAGCCTAAAATACGCTTTTGGTGGGATGACCGAGTGCTACATATGCCTGGTATAGGTAAAGTGGCTCGTGGTATTAACACCGCACGTTTTGCGCGTACTTTAAGTATTTTATCGTCAAGCTCGGTACCATTGCTCGAGGGGATGCGTATCTCGGGTGGCGTATTAATCAACGAAAAAATTAAAAAAGCGGTTGCAGATGCATCCGATAGAGTGAGTGAGGGTGCAAGCTTAAGAGCTGCACTTCAGCAAACTAAGTTGTTTCCACCAATGATGCTGCATATGATAGCAAGTGGTGAAAAATCAGGTGAACTAGAGCAAATGTTAGAGCGTGCTGCAAATAACCAAGATCGCGAATTTGAGAGCATGGTTAATGTATCGCTTAAACTACTAGAGCCTGCGATGATCGCCTCAATGGCGGTTATTGTATTATTTATAGTAATGGCAATATTGCAGCCAATAATGGCGATGAATAAAGCTGTTGGACTTTAAGTTAGAATAAACTTTTAAATATATTAATGGTTTTACCTAAACCATTTTTACTTAATGTTTTTAGAATAATGAGGTAATTACGTGAATAAACAATCAGGTTTTTCTTTACTAGAAGTGATGGTGGTACTGGTTATCATCGGAATGATTATGTCAATTGTTGCACCTAACATTATGGGTCAGCAAGAAGAGGCTGCTATCGATAAAGCGCATTTAGATATTCAACAATTAGAAGATGCAATGAGCTTATACAAGCTTAAAAATAAGAGCTACCCAAGCACAGAGCAAGGTCTTGAAGCGCTAGTTACTCAAACAAGCATTGAACCGGTTCCAAAACGTTTCCCTGACGGTGGTTTTATTAATGAATTACCAGAAGATCCATGGGGTAATCTATATCAGCTAATTAGCCCAGGTGAAATTGGCAAGTTTGATATTTTTTCTATGGGCCCAGATGGTGAAGTAGGTACTGATGATGATATCGGTAACTGGGACGAAGAAAAACAATAATGCTTAAGTACACTGCTTTGTATGAACATGTTAATTCTAGAGGCTTGCTATGAAAGCAAGCCTTAAGCAGCGCCATGCAAAAAGCAGAGGCTTTAGTTTAATAGAAATTTTAGTGGTATTAGTGATCATCGCTTTTGCTACAAAAATGGTGGTATATAGCTTAGAAGGCGGTGCTGAGGAAGAGTTAGATACTCAAGCATTAAGGCTGCATACCACCATTAACATGGCATCGGAATTTGCCATTTTAAACCAAGTTGAATTGGGCTTATTAGTAGAAGAAAATACGTTAGAGTATTTAGTTTTCGATGGTGAAAAGTGGATTACCTTTGACCGTGAAGATCTTTTTAAACCAATAGAGTTAGATGAAAGATTAAAGCTCACGCTTAACTTAGAAGATTTAGCGTGGGCGCAAGATAACCTCTTAGAGCAATCTAACTGGCGCGAACTTATGAGTGGCGGCGATGAAGACAGCTTACTTGAGCTTAAAAAGTTAAAAATCCCACAAGTACTTATTTTGTCATCAGGTGAGGTAAGCGCGTTTCAACTTATATTAGAGTTAAAAGAGCAAAGCGAGCCTGTGTATTACATTGAAGGTGAATTTGCTGCACCAGTAAACTTTCGCCGAGAGCCAGAATAATGAAGCGCACTAAAGGGTTTACCTTATTAGAGGTATTAGTGGCATTAAGTATTTGTGCCATGGCGGGTATAGCTGCAATGCAAGCAACAAGCGAGCACATACACCACTTAACGACTATTGAAGAGCAAACCTATGCATCTTGGGTCGCCGAGAACGTTATTATTGAACAGCGTACTAAAGGCGAACAATGGCAAGGTAAAAATAACCTTAAAGGCAGCGAAGTAATGGGCGGTGTTGAATGGTTTTGGCAGCAAGAAGTAACAGCCACTGCTGACAAAAGCTTTGTTAAGTTAACCATAAATGTTTTTACGGATGAAAAATATGAGCATTCGGCATATGAGTTATCAACGTATCTAAATAAAGGCAAAAAGTAAGTGAAGCAGCGCGGGTTTACATTACTTGAAGTTATGGTAGCACTGGGTATTTTAGCTTTTGTTATTATTGCTACTCATCAAATACTCGAGACGACAACAAGAGCAAAAGATGCCTCCGATGAAAAAATTGCTGAGTTAAATGGGTTGCAAACAACATTTAGGTTAATGGATCAAGATTTTAGCCAAATGACCAAACGTGCAGTACGAAACGAATCTGGTGATGTTCAAGAACAATACTTACTTGCTGGTCGTTACGTTTTAGAAAGCCAATACGATGGTATTGCGTTTGTACGAGATGGCTGGATAAATCCAATTAATTTATTGCCACGTTCAGAACTACAAGCCGTTGGTTATAGAGTGATAGACGATAACCTTGAGCGTGTTTATCGGGTTTATGTTGATCAGCTTGATAATATGGAACCGCGAGTTCAACGTGTACTAGAAAATGTTGAAGAGCTTAAGTTTGAGTTTTTGGATGATAAAAACGAATGGCAGGAACAGTGGGAAATTAAAGCTCTCCCTAAAGCGGTTGCTGTTACTTTGCAACAAATAGAAGCAGAGCCAATTCGTCGTGTATTTTTAGTTCCTGGGCAAGGCAAAGTTGTTGCTACACAAAGTACGGATGTGAATAATGGTTAAGCAGCAATCATCGCGCGGCGCAGCACTTGTTATTGTTTTGTTTATTGTGGCATTAGCGGCTATTTTAGCAGTAGAAATGAGTGCTAATTTAATGGTTCAAGTGCAAAAAAGTACTAATTTGCAAGGTCATCAGCAAGCTAAATGGTATGCCTACGGTGCAGAAGAGCTTGCTATTAAAGGGCTAATACAAAGTAAAAAAGATGATGCTGATAAAACAACACTTGATCAAGTTTGGGCAACTCAAGGTGATGCTTCATACCCTGTTGATAACGGCACGTTAAGTGGCAAAATTACTGATTTACAAGCATGTTTAAATTTAAATGCTTTAGCCATAGCGCCAGAAGAAAATAGCGCAAGTAAAACAAACCCTGCACATAAAGCACTATTTGCATTACTTGAAAACATTGAAGATTTACCTGCTGATGAATCAGAAGAGACAATGGCAGATAGCGTATTTGATTGGCTTGACGAGGACAGTATTACATATCGCTCAGGCGCAGAAGAAGACGAGTATTTATCACGAGATTTTCCGTATATGACAGCCAATAGTTTATTTGCATCAACATCGGAATTACGCTTGGTTAAGGGCTTCAACCCATTAGTGATGGAAAAAGTACTGCCATATGTATGTGTAATACCAGGCAGTACGCTTTTATCTATTAACGTAAATACATTAATCCCAGAGCAAGCACTTATACTCAGTGCCTTAATAGAAAGCTTGAGCTTATCTGGTGCAGAGGCTGTGATAGGTGCAAGACCGCAAACTGGCTTTGACACCATTGATGAATTTTTTGAACAGGTGAAGCAACAAGGCGGTACTAATACCGACTCAGTCAAAAGTTTATTTAGTATTAAAAGCGAATATTTTAAATTACAAACGCAGGCAAATTTTGTCGACCTGCGTTTTTCGATGACCACATTACTGCACGCTAAAGACGGTGACGTAACGATACTGGCGCGAAAATTTGGAGGCGTACAGTGACAGAAATACTGTTGATCCGCACGGGTCAAACCGAGCAAGAATTGCTTAATTGGTTAATTTACTCACCACAAGAACAAGAAATAATAGCCAGTGGCGAGTTACCAAATGCAGAGCATTTAAGTGAGCTAAGCGAAAAAGCACTTACCCGAGAAGTTGTTGTGTTGTTACCAAGTGATCAAGTGCAATTAAAAACGGTCGCTTTGCCAACAAAATGGAATCGCAAGCTTGAGCAAGCATTGCCATACATGCTGGAGGAAGATATAGCATGTGACGTAGATGAACTGTTTATAGCAGTAGCGCAGCCGACAATGCTTGGTGAGCAACATGCAATTCGTGTAGCAATGACAGACCGTGAATGGTTTGAACAATGGCTCGCATTATTTGTAGAGCATAATCTATCAGTATACAGAATATTACCCGATGCTTTGTTGTTACCGCTTGCAGATGATGGCGCAGTTACCGCTATCGAGCTCAATAACCAATGGTTATTTAAGCAGGGGCAATGGCATATAGGTGCGGTTGAATCTAATTGGTTAAATGGCTACTTAACAGCCATGGGTAATCCTGATATTAAGCATTTTAGCCCAGCTAGTCAGTTTCCAGAAAGCGTTAACTTACAAGCGCAAACGAGTGAGTACGACTTACCTCTAGCATTATTTGCAAAGCAGTTAGATAGCGTTAACTTTAACTTACGCCAAGGTATGTATCAGCTTAAAAAACAAAGCGCTTTATGGTGGGGTTACTGGAAAGGCGCCGCAATTATAGCAAGTGTTGCATTGGTTTCTACTATTACAATAAAAGCTATTGAGTTACACCAACTTAATACACAAGTAGAAGTAGCTAAAGCTCAAGTAGTCGACAGATACCAAAAAGCATTCCCAGGAACTAAAGTTCGCCCCAATCTAATTAAAAGCCAAATTAAAGGCGCGTTAGATAAAGTGCAAGGCTCAAGTGAGTCGGGCTTTTTAGACTTAACGACTAATTTGGTTGATGTATTTTCGCAAGTCAGCGAATTTACACCTGAAACACTTCGTTATGACAAACGTCGCAATGAGCTGCGCATTCGTGCACGTGCTAAAGACTTCCAAACCTTTGGTAAAGTAAAAATCATACTTGAAAAACAAGGTTTAACTGTTGAGCAAGGGTCTTTAAATAACGACGGTGATTATGTCGTTGGTGAAATTAAACTGCGAGGTGCAGTATGAAAAAGCAGTTAATGCAACAATGGCGCTCGCTTAAAGAGCAAGAACAACAATTGGTAATGGTCGCTGGTGGCGTGTTTATTATTTTTGTTTTAGTAATGGGAATATTTAGACCATTAAATAATGCGATAGAAAAGGCACAGCAATCTCAAATTAAACAACAAGAGCTATTAGCTTGGGTTGATGACAGTATTGTTAAGCTAAAGGCTGCGGGTAACACCAGTGTTGCTAGCAATGCAAACTTAAGCCAAATTGTTAATTCTACACGTGGGCGTCATCAAATAAGTATTAGTAAAATGCAGCCAAGTAGTGATTCGCTGCGTTTGACGCTCGACTCTGTAGAATTTAATCAGTTAATAGAGTGGTTAGATGAGCTAGTGAATCAACATGGCTTAAAAATTGAAAACTTAGATTTGAGCCGCGATGATAAATCAGGCTATGTGCGTGTAAGCCGTTTAGTATTAGAGAATTAATTAATGAAAAAAATAATAACGTTATCGGCTGTCTTTTTAATTAGTTTTATTGTGTTTTGTATTATTAAATTACCAGCACATATTGCACTAGATATAGCAAAACCGTACTTTCCAAAGCAATTAGAAGTAGGGCAAACTGTAGGCACTGTTTGGCAAGGTCAAATGATGCAAGTTCGTTTTGATGGTGAACAGTTAAATAATGTGCGCTGGGACATTGCTGGCTGGAAGTTATTTACAGGCAAACTAAATGCGAATGTGAAGTTTGGTAATGCACGAGAGCGTAGTGATATCTCGGGTTATGCTGATGTAAGTTATGGGCTTTTTAATCAAGAAGTTAAAGTGACTGACGGCCTAGTGCGCTCAACAGTAGAGCGTGCAATGCAGCGCGTGCAGCTTCCCCTACCTGTAACCGCTAAAGGACGTGTAATTTTAGAACTTGATGAATACAGCTCAGGTGCACCTTATTGTGATTCACTAAAAGGTGAAATAGCGAGCCCTAATATTGACGTGCAAGGCTTAAATGGGTGGTTTAATATTGGCCCTCTGGCTGGTAAGTTAAGCTGTAAGTCGGGCGATATTGCTATATTAATTGACCCAGATAATACGCTTGGCCTTGAGGCAGATGCTACACTTAAAGCTAATTTCGACTTTAGTGTGGCAGGTTATGTAAAACCAGATGCTAGCTTACCTAAAGATGTACATGATGCGGTTAAATTTTTAGGCCGACCAGATAGCCAAGGTCGTTACCCGCTCAACTTTTAATGTTTGAATATAAAGAGTTTTAATGCAAATACCCCAATTTACTGAGCTGCACGCAAAGCAGCTCAGCACATTTTTAAATACCCAATCTCAAGCAATGACCCTTCAACAAAGCCAAGGCTATTTATTTGGCGTTATTTGTTCGCCCAATCCATTAGATGTGCATGAGTGGCTTGAGCAGATATTACCAAATACAGCTAATGATTTAGATGAAGAAGTACTTTTCTTGTTTATGGCGCTATATCATAAAATTAGTGAGCAAGTATTTGAAACTGGATACAAATTGCCTAACACATTTGATGCTGAATTTTGTAAGTCATGGAGTAAAGGTTTCTTAGTTGCAACCAAAGCTTACGCAGAGCCTTTGTTAAATGCACCGCAATTAGACACTGACTTTAAACAAGCATTAGAAAGTGCGTTAAGTACATTAAGCTTTTTTGCACTCGACCAGCTTGCAATAGCTCAGATTGCCAAACAAAATAACATGACTATAGAAGCCTTGTGTCAGTACCAATATGAATCAATGGGTGACTTTGCATTAGGGTTTGCTGAACTAATTGAAGTGGTCGCAATTAATAGCGGTTTGATAACCGACGAGAGTTGGGAAGAGTAATTATTAATACCAGGCGCTTAGTTTAATCTAAGTGCCTAGCTCTAATATAATATCCGTACAGCCTTGTTTGCACTTTACTACGCCTTTACCAGGTTCACTGGTGGCTAAATTAAGTGTTAAAACCCCATTACACTTCTCACACTTTAACGTTTTGCCTTGTGCTAATTGCTTGAGCATATTGCGTTGTTTATGAAATGAGTCGCTTGCTTTTTTATTTAATCCTGAAAAATCCACTACTTTGCTCGCTTTTGCTCTAATGCTTCAGTCACTATTTTACATACCGTATTTAAACGATCGCCATAAAAATAAAGGTTTAAGTCACGTTCACGACAATAACGTAGGTGAAATAACTGAACAGAGTCATCTGTTGTAAACGTTTTTTCTACGTACTCACCCTCAGATTCAGACAATTTAAGTTGAGTGCTGATTCTATTTTTAGCCATATTTGCAGCAGGGCTTCTGTTAACCTTACTTGCATCACTTAAAAAACCAATGCCTTCACCTAATAACCTTTCGCGAGGTTCTTTTATAAGCGGATGATCGATTGTAAAAAAGGCAAGGATCACAACTACCAAAATAATAAATTTTTTCATGGATACGTAAACCTTGATCTAAGTAGGGTTGAATTACCATGCAGTGTAATAAACTGCATTTTAAAAGCAAGTAACTGGGATGAATAAATTATTAGCGATCTATGCCAGTAATTTTAACCAACATTGTTATAATGGTTAACAGCAGTCAGATATTTCTGAAATATCTGAAAGTATTCGAGAAGGCAATTTATTAAAGTAAATCTGCCTAGCAAGTAACTTGCTAGCTTTAAGTATAGAGTACTTGAGTATTGCTGGATTTTTATTTCCAAGCGGCGTTGAGGAACTTCGATGGACAAGCAAATTAAAGTAAAGAATATCCCTGTAGAGGTGAAAATCCAAAAACCGGATTTAAGCCGTCAAGATGATAGGTTCAATCCCCGAAATCGTATTTATGTGCGTGCCGTAAAAGGCCTACATCAATTACTTAGGCAGCGCATTGGCTTTTTAGGCCTACTTGCGTTTATGTTACTTCCTTGGATTAATTTTAACGGCCAGCAAGCAGTACTGTTTGATCTAATTGGTCAAAAATACAATATTTTTGGTTTAACGCTATGGCCTCAAGATTTTACCATATTAGCGTTTATTTTTATGCTGGCAGCATTTGCGCTGTTTTTAGTGACCACCTTCTATGGACGGGTGTGGTGTGGCTACACATGTCCGCAAACTGTTTGGACCTTTATTTTTATTTGGTTTGAAGAAAAGCTTGAAGGCACAGCTAATCAGCGTAAAAAACTCGATCAAAGACCCATGAATTTTGATAAGTTTTGGCGTAAAACGGCAAAGCATACTAGTTGGGTATTGTTTTCGTTATATACCGCTATTTCTTTTGTGGGTTACTTTACGCCAATCAGAGAGTTACTTCCTGATTTTGTAACGTTTAACGTGGGTGGTTATGCACTAGTCAGTATTATTTTCTTTGCTGCGTGTACCTATGGTAATGCCGGTTGGATGCGAGAAATTATGTGTTTACACATTTGCCCTTACTCTCGTTTTCAATCAGCTATGTTTGATAAAGATACATACACTGTAACGTACGACGAAAGCCGTGGTGAAAGCCGTGGTCCTCGTTCACGTAAAGTAGATCATGAAGATTTAGAGCTAGGCGACTGTATAGACTGTAACTTGTGTGTTCAAGTGTGCCCAACAGGTATTGATATTAGAAATGGGTTACAAGCTGAGTGTATTAACTGTGGTGCATGTATTGATGCGTGTGATGGCGTAATGGATAAAATGGAATACCCGCGTGGGCTTATTTCATATACGACAGAGCGAAACCTCGAAACCCCAGAAAATAAAACGAATCCACTACGAGCTAAAATCATTGGTTACACGGTCATACTTGTTGTGCTTACGGGAGCACTTGTAGCTAATATAGCGCTGCGTAAAACAATGGACTTTGATATCATTCGTGATCGAAATCAATTATATCGTGTCGATTTTGATGGTTTAGTAGAGAACACCTATACATTAAAGGTAATTAATAAAGCGCAGTACGAGCAAACCTTTAATATTAAAGTGCAAGGGTTAGATAACTTTAAGTATATTGGTAAGCAGTCATTTACTGTGCAGGCAGGGCAATCTCATAATGTGCCATTGTCGCTTGTAATGGACCCTTATGATTTGAAGGTGTCGATGACAGAGTTTAACTTTGTGCTTTCACCGGTAGATGAGCCGGATGAGACAATATCGCAGTCGAGTAACTTTTTTAAAGCGCGATAATCACAACCTACCTTAAATAGGTAAGTTGATATAGCAATTAACAAAAGCGGGTATATAACCCGCTTTTTATTTTATATAAGAAGAGTATGAGTAAATTTAGTTTCATTGACTTAACACCTGACCTAATACTCGATGCAATAGAAAGCGTAGGTGTGTACGCTGAATCTGGTTTGTTGGCACTCAATAGCTATGAAAACAGAGTGTACCAATTTAAAGCCGATGATGGCCTGCGTTACGTAGTGAAGTTTTATCGCCCAGAGCGCTGGAGTAAAGAGCAAATTCAAGAAGAGCATGACTTTGCATTTGAACTGGCAGAAGCGGAAGTGCCTGTTGTTGCCCCTATTTTATATAATGGGCAAAGCTTGTTTGAACACGAAGGTTATTTGTTTGTGTTGTTTCCAAGTGTAGGCGGGCGTTTATTTGAGGTTGATAACTTAGATCAGCTTGATGTAATGGGGCGTTTAATTGGCCGTATGCACCAAGTAGCTAAAACAAAGCCTTTTACTTATAGGCCAACAGTTACTTGCGAGGAGTATTTACATACAGCCAAAGTTCATCTTCAAAAAAGTAACTTAGTGCCTATGGGAATAAATACTGCCTTTTATACTATTTTAGATTTAGTGATAGAGCAGGCGCAAAAACAGTATAAAGATGTGCAAAGTATTCGCTTACATGGTGACTGCCACGTTGGTAATATTTTGTGGGCAGGTGATGCGCTCATGTTTGTTGATTTAGATGACAGCCGCCAAGGTCCTGCAATCCAAGATTTATGGATGATGCTCAGTGGCGATAGAGCGACGCAACTGTTACAGTTAGACACCCTTGTGAGTGCGTATGAAGAGTTTTGTGATTTTGATCACTCTCAACTCAAATTAATTGAACCGCTGCGAGCGATGCGTATTATCCATTATATGGGATGGGTAGCTAAACGATGGAGCGATCCTGCCTTTGTGCGGAACTTTACATGGTTTGCTGATGACAAATACTGGGAGCAACAAATTTTAGCACTGAAGGAGCAACTTGCAGCACTGCAAGAAGCACCGTTAAAGTTATTGCCGTAATATTTTATTTAAAGACAAGTACAACGAGATACAAATGCTTAAAAAATTAAAACTGAGTTTATTACTTTTATGTTTACCATTTGCAGCACTTGCTGCACAGTTTGAAGTTGATAATCAATACACTGTTATTGATGTAGACAAAAGTACATCACCACAAGTAACCGAGTTTTTCTCATTTTACTGCCCACATTGTTTTAAGTTTGAACCAGTAGCAAAAGCAATTGAACAAGGCTTGCCAGAAGGCGCGGAGTTTATTAAAAACCACGTGAACTTTTTAGGTGGCGTGTCGCCACAAGCACAAAGTAATTTAAGCTTTGCCTACTTAATTGCTAAGCAGCATGGTCAGGCGCAGAGTATTAGCGATCAAATTTTTAAAAGTATTCATGTTCAGCGTGCTCCTTTAACTGAAATGAAAGACGTTAAAAAATTACTTGAAGTAAACGGTATTGATAGCGCAACGTTTGATCAAGAAATTGCAAGCATGCCAGTTATTTCGGCTGAGCAAGCAATGCAAAACAAACAAAATAAATATTCAAAATTAGGCGCACTTACAGGTGTACCTACTTTTATTGTTAACGATAAATATAAAATAAACCTCAACACCATCAAAAATCAAAAAGAACTTGATGAGTTAGTAGCGTTTTTATTAGCACTATAAATTTCGGAGCATAATAATGATTAAATTAGTTAAAGCAGGTTTGCTTGCAGTACTACTTCCTATGGCGGCAACAAGCTTTGCAGCAACGTATGAAGAAGGCGTGCATTACGACGTTGTTTCTGAGCGCGCAACTAAAAAGCCAGAAATTAAAGAGTTTTTCTCATTTTACTGCCCTGCATGTAATAACATGGAAGCACTAATTGGTGAGTTTAAGCCTAAGCTTGATAAAAACGTTAAATTTAAAAAGAGCCATGTTGATTTTGTAGGTGTACGCGACCCAGAAAACCAACAGATGATGAGCCAAGCACTCGCTACTGCAGAAGTGCTTCCGCAAAAAGATAAAATTGTCTCTGCAATCTTTAATCATATTCATACAAAGCGCGCTAGTTTTAATGAGCTTGCAGATGTAAAAGATATATTTGTAGCGCAGGGCGTTGATGGCGATAAGTTTGATAAGCTGTTTAAAAGCTTCTCGGTACGTACGCTGAGCTCTAAAATGAAACGCGATCAAGACTACTTTAAAGAAAAAGGCGCACTACGTGGCGTACCTACATTTATTGTAAATGGTAAGTATAAATTAAACCTAGGTCGTGAGTCGGGTATTACTGAACCAGAAGATATTAGCAAACTGATTAATTACTTAGCTAACAAGTAAGTTTAGCTAAAACTAAAAAAGCTCCTACAAGGAGCTTTTTTTATGGGTAACGTTTACTGAGTGTATTTATTTGCGCTGCAAGAAAACACCCGACTCAATGTGATGTGTATATGGGAACTGATCAAATATAGCAAAGCGCTTAACGTTGTGCGTACGTGTTAGGTGATCAAGGTCACGCTCAAGGGTTTCAGGATTACACGATATATAAATTATGCTTTCGTAGTTAGCCACTAAGTCACACGTTAATTCATCCATGCCCGCGCGCGGTGGATCAACTAATATGGTTTGGCAGTCATAGCTTTTAAGGTCAATACCGTCTAAACGAGAGAAAGTACGCTCGCCATTCATTGCTTGAGTAAACTCTTCACTAGACATACGAATAATATCTAAGTTCTCTACGTTATTTTTAGCAATATTGTATTGAGCAGAATGAACAGATGATTTTGATATTTCTGTTGCTAATACTTTATTAAAACAGCCCGCTAACGCAATTGAAAAGTTACCGTTACCGCAATACAGTTCTAATAAATCATTTTTAAGTGGTTTACATAAATCTTGCGCCCACTCCAGCATATTAATATTTACTTTTGCATTAGGCTGAGTAAAGCTATTTTCTACTTGTTGATAAATAAGCTCTTGACCATTAACTGTTAAACGCTCAGTTACAAAGTCATCACCCAGCACTTCTTTTTGTTTGCGAGCACGACCGATAAAGTCAATTTTGTATTTACTGCTTAGTTTTTCTTTAAGCGCTTTAATTTCACTTAACCATTCATCATCAAGTGGTTTGTGATAAAGCAAGCTTACTAAAATTTCACCGCTTAGCGTGGATAGGTAATCGATTTGAAATAACTTACGACGTAATATTTCACAAGGCTTAAGATGCTCAATCATCACCTGCATTATTTCACCAACTAGAGGCGCTGCTGGATCAAATGTATCAACACGGATTTTTTCTTTTGTTTGTTGATCAAACATAATGTGAAACAGATCGTCACCGTCGTGCCATACTCTAAATTCAGCACGTTGGCGGTAGTTAGTTGGCTCTGAGCTAAATACTTCTAGTTGCTCCACACCAAAACGTTGGAACTGTGCACTAATACGCTGCTCTTTTTCACTTAACTGCGTTTGGTACTGTGTGGTATCTATTTTAATAACTGCCATTAACGCTACTACCTTATCTAAGATCTGTTTATCGGCGCTATTGTAGGGAGCGCTGCGTATTTGTCTAGTTTTGGCTAGCATTTATGCTGTTTTATTGAACATTGTACTTTAGTTTTTATTGTTATAGCCGATAATAAACTACGCACGCTTAGGAGACGAATCATGAAAATAGGTAATTATGGCTTTACGCCAAACAACAACATCAATAAATTCAATAATAAAGCTGATATACAGCAACCTACAATTACGTCTCCTCAAGATAGCTATCAACAACGAGGCCGAGAGTTGGCCGCAAAGGTGCTTGGCGATAAAATGGCTGAGCAGCTTGGATTGCCTATCGCAGAAAAAAAAGCAGATAAACCACTATTTGATTTTGATGAAATAGTAAAAAACGTACTCGATTTTGTGAGTAGTGCTGTTAATAAAGCAAAAGCTAATGGCGCTGATGACGAAAAGCTCAAAGATATGTTAGGCGACGCGCGCAAAGGAGTCCAAATAGGGATTGACGACGCTGTTGATGAACTCAAAGGTACAGGTGTATTTAATGATGACATGGAAGAGGGGATTAATAAGTCCAAAGAGGGAATTTACAATGGGCTCGATAAGTTTGAAGAGTCGTTATTTAACCCACAACCTGCCAGCGTAAATATAAGCCAGGCTCAATATGTCAGTATGACGAGTAATGCAGAGTATAAATTTACCACCGCAGAGGGTGACGAGGTAAGTATTAGCTTTGCAGATGCATTTGAATCTCAGTCGGCAAGTGGCTATCAGCAAAACAGTAATAGCGAGTCGTTTGCAAGCTCATCATCGCAATCTCGACAGGTATCATTTTCGATGTCGGTTAATGGTGACTTAAATGAGCAAGAGCAAGAAGCTATTAATGCAATGATGGAAGACTTACAAGATTTAAGTAAAACCTTTTTTGGTGGTGATTTAGATGAAGCATTTGAACAAGCGCAAGAGCTGAGTTTAGACAGCGATCAGCTGGTGGCTTTTTCTATGGATTTACGCCAAACAAAAACAATAGCAACAGTTAAAAGCTATGAAGAATATAGACCAGCACCAGAAAAACAAGTAGCGGAGGGTTTAGCTCCTTTTAATGATGACCTTAAAAATGCTTTTGAAAAAGCGGGTGAGCTTGGATTACAAAATCAGCTAGCTGGCATTCTCCAATGGTTAAATCAAGATCAGGAGCAAATAGATAAGTTAGTGGATTACACAAAGTCTATGTTCGAAAACCTTAATCAGTTAAATTCGGCAGCCGACGAGCTTGCTGATTTAGAAACCACGCAAAGTTAAACTACTTTCTTTTATAAATACCTCATGGCAAACTGCCGTTCTTAAAGTAAAGTGGGAACGGTAGTTTGTCAGCGCATATAATGGTCTTTGATTCAGGTATTGGTGGAACTACTGTACTTGAGCATATAAAGCAAAGTATCCCCAATGCTCAGTACAGTTATTTTATGGATAATGCATTACTACCTTATGGTGCTCAATCCCAAAAAACAATCATTAACCGATTATGCTCACTTATTCATTTCATCAAAGCTAATACGCTTAATGTTGATTTAATTGTAATAGCGTGTAATACCGCTTCTACATCTGCACTTAGTGCTGTTCGCCAAATGACAGATATTCCTATAGTCGGTGTTGTGCCAGCAATAAAGCCTGCGGCAGAGTTAACACGTTCAAATCATATTGGCTTATTAGCCACACCGGCAACGGTCGCCAGTTCATACACTAAAACATTAATTACTGAGCATGCACGTAATGTAACCGTTAATCTATATAGCAGTGTGGAGTTAGTAACTTTAGCTGAGCAATACTTTTTTACAGAGTCTTTGGATACAAACAAGTTGCATCAAGTGCTTGATGACCTACATATAGATAAAACTATAGATGTACTTGTATTAGGATGTACGCACTTTCCAATATTAGCAGAGCCTATTAGTCAGTATTTTGAAGGGAATGTAAAATTACTTGATTCAGGTGTAGCGATAGCAAACAGAGTCAACTACCTACTTAACCAACTTAACTTCTGTGTGAATAAACTAACAGACATAAAAAAGCCGCTGCAATATTATGCAACGGCTGATGTGTTTAGCAATAAGCTAGCGGTAAAGCTAGTTACACTGACTGATCCGTCTCAGTACGTAGAGCATTAGAATCATCTTCTTGTTTTTGTTTTGCTTCACGTACCTTTAAAGTACGTTGTTGGAACTCGCTATCGTTCAAGTTAGCAATTGCATTGTCTGCATCAGCTTGCGCCATTTCAACAAAACCAAAGCCACGACGCTTGCCAGTATTCTTATCCTTTAATAAACGAACATTGAATACTTTGCCTTGTTCTTCAAATAATGCACGAACCACACCTTCGTTTGCACGATAAGGAAGGTTACCAACATAAAGCGTTTTTGTTTTAACTTCAGCTTCTTCAGTCACATCAGATGACATTGCAGCAATAGCAATCGCACCTATTAATAAACCAGCACCAAATAGTAATGCAGGGTTTAAAGCTAAGCCGCCTAAAGCGAACTCAACAACAACAAAACCAACTACAGCAAGAATAACAGAGAAGATAAAAGATTTTTGATCGGGTAATTTCATTTTAGATCTACCAATAAACAGGAAATAAACATTAATTTAACATTGTGAACTTGCTATCTTAACGCCTAAATCAAACATAGCAATGATATTTGTATTAAATAATAAATAAGAGCACAAAAAAGCATCATCTTAGACGGGTTTTCATGTGGTTTTACGTGGTTTTGTTCTATTTTTGTTCGAACAGTAAAAAGATCTAAAAAAAGGGTTGATCTGTTTTCGGATCTCCCTATAATGCGACCCCACTGAGACGGGAAACGCCAACGCATAGCGAGGCACGAACTACTCAGAGAGTTAAATAAAACTTCGGTTTTAAATCTTCTAAAAAGAAAGTTTAAAACTAAGTGTTGACTCGAAAAATAAAGGGTGTATTATTCGCATCCCTTGAGGCGCTAAAGCGACTCAAAAT
>NZ_PJAV01000107.1:0-25358 GCF_002836695.1 Pseudoalteromonas sp. 78C3 | reverse complement strand
CATATTTGTATTTAAGTTTTTACACGAAACCAAAGGCAAAGAGCTTGAACAAATGAAAGGGTAAATATTACCCCTTTAATAAGCGCCAAAACTATTGTAATGGTTTTGGCGCTTATTTTATTAATTTTCATATCTGCAATAATAAAGTGAGGTTATAGTTACCTTTGTTTTTTCTATAAAAGTATCTCAATTGATAAAGCCATATTTAGGAGTCGCTAATTTCCTTGCTTACACTGCCAAAAACCTTACATAAATTATGCTGGCTAAGTGGTCTTAATAATAGTTACCCTATTTGTATGGTTGTTTTAGCAAATTTAAGAGGTTGTAATTTAGGTTTTGCAAAACAATAAGCAAATGTCAGTGGGCCTACTCTGCCAATCAGCATAAGTAAAATAATTATTAGTTGGCTTGGCATACTTAAATTACTAGTAAAATCACGAGATAGCCCTACAGTGCTCAATGCCGAAATTACTTCAAAAGTAATATCTAAAAGAGACGCTTGCTCGATTTTACTCATAATCATGATGCTTAAAAAAGCCGTAAATAAGTATAAAATTACAACACTCAATGCTTTTATCACAAGTTTGTCGCTTAGCTCTCTGTTAAATATGGTTACCTGTGGTTTTTGACGTAAATAACTATACATAGCAAGTAGTAAAATAACAAAAGTTCCTATTTTAATGCCGCTTGCTGTACTTACCGAACCGCCACCTATTACCATTAATAACAATGTAAGCAATGTCGAGTCGGAACTGAGCTGGCTAATAGGTAAAGTATTAAAGCCTGCAGTACGTGGTGTAACTGCTTGAAACCAAGCAGCAATTACTTGCTCGTTAATAGGTAGGTTGGCAAGTGTGGCTGGATTTGAATATTCAAATAAAAAAATAAGCAAAAATGCACTGCAATTTATTACAGCACTTGCAATTAATACAATACGTGTATTAGTTGCTAATTTATGCCAGCGACGTTGTTGATATATATCTATTAAAACGGTAAACCCTAAGCCACCGATTATAAATAATGCACTGATAATAAGATTAACAGATACATCACTTTTAAAAGCCATTAAGCTATTACTATCGAGTGCAAACCCGGCATTGTTAAAAGCCGAAATAGTATAAAATAGACTTTGATAGGCGCTACCCGCAATACCATAGTCATCTACCCAGCTAATAAAAAGTAAGCAAAATGCTATAGTCTGAATTATTAGCGAGTAAGTTATTACGCATCTAGCTACATGGATCACTCCATTTAAATCGCTTGTATCGAATGCTTGGCTTGCAAGTAAACGTTGTTTTAATCCTAAGTTTTTACCAATACTTAAAAATGAAATAACGGCCACGGTCATAAAGCCGATTCCTCCAATTTGAATAAGTACCATAACAACACATTGCCCAAATGTGGTTAGCGCAGTACCTGTATCAATAACAACTAAGCCTGTAACTGTAACCGCAGAGGATGCAGTAAAAAAAGCTTGAATAAAGCTAAGCGATTCAACACTTGCAAAAGGTAATAGTAATAAGCAAGTGCCTAAAATAATGAGAGCAAAAAAACCAGCAGTTAAAATTAAAGGGGGGTTAACAGGCCTTTTGAAATTTTTTAAACGGCGATTAAATTGCTTTGGAAGTACGTGTGCTTGCCAGTTAATCATAAAGCTTTAAACCGTTTGGTGAGTTTTGTTAGGTAATGTTTAGAGCCCAGTAATACAAGGCTATCACCATGGCGTAACTCGGTGTCGAGTGTTAGGTCTGTATTGAAATTATCATCTCGGCGTAAGGTGAGCGGTTTTATATCTGAGTTACGCTCTTTTAGAAGCCAGCCAATATTGCGCCCTGATAAATGTAAATCTATGGCAAGCTCAACAATAAATGTAGATTGTGTAAGTGCAAAGTACTGGTTAACCATAGGGTAGTTAAGTGCATGTGCTACTCTGATCCCCATTTCTTCCTCGGGGTGAATAATACGAGATACGCCAAGTTTACTTAAAATTTGATGGTGACTTTTAGAGCACGCCTTAACCCATATTTGTTTAACACCAAGGTTTTTTAAATGCAGCACGCATAAAATACTCGCTTCTATGTTTTCACCAATTGCAACTAATACAGCTTGGCAGCTGGTTAAGTCGAGTCGAGCAAGCTGTGTTTCATCACTAGCATCTAAAATGACAGTGTAATTTAACTGATTAGCAAACGTGTTAATGGTGCTTTCGCTTATATCGGCTGCGCAAACGTGATGTCCCTGATTAGCAAGCTCAAGCGAGGCGGTAACACCAAAACTACCTAATCCGATTACTGCAAACTGTGCCATGTGCGTTCCTATTTAAAAAATACTACATAGCAAAGACTATGGAATTTTAAAAAAGAGTCACCCCATATCAATTAAGCTTTATAAACATTTAACACTACAGCCAAAAATCTTTATAAAAACTTTATACACAACGTATTAAAAAGCAGTAACCTATAAAAAGAGAATTTTATGGGAGTGCACAAATGGGTATTAATAAATGGCTTAAGCCGCTTTTATTAACAACAATTGCGCCTATTTTTATTGTGCTGGCTATTTTTCCAGTTCGAGAGTGGCTAACGACCACCGACATTGTGATGTTGCAATTACTTTGGGTGGCATGGGTTGCGGTGCGTCAAAATGCCGCCTTAGCGGGGATTACAACGTTAGTTAGTGTGGCATGTACCGACTGGTTTTTTGTACTGCCGTACTTTACATTTCATATCGAAAAAATTGAATACTTAGTCACTTTTACTGTCATGCTTATAGTTGGCTTGATGATAAGCAAATTGGCGGGCGAGCTAAGTAAAAACGTTCGTGATACCCAGTTACATGCCAGTAATACACGATGTTTATATGAGTTAGCTAAGGCGCTTAATGGGCTTGATGATATAAACGCTCAGCGCCAAGTATTTACAACATCGATTAAAAACCATCTAGGTATTACGCTTCGTTGGAACAATAATACAATGGATAATGGAGAGTACTTCAATATCGAACAAAACACACAATGGGGCGGCTTTATTTCAGATGCCGAACTTAGTCCTGAAAACCGTGCATTTATAGATACGGCACTGTCCTTGCTGTTTCAGGTTCACGAAAACTCAAATCTTAGAAACCAGTCGGCATCGATGAAAGTACAAGCAGAGTTAGAACGTGCTAAAAACGCATTGCTGCGTAGTTTATCTCATGATCTACGCACGCCTTTGGCTACTATTATGGGCTCATCAAGCATGTTAGCTGACGAAAATATTGAGCTGAGTAAGGCATCAATTACAGAACAAGCAAAAAATATTTATGAGCAAAGTGAAATCTTAAATCAGCATTTTAATAAAGTGATGGAGCTTAGCCGGGTAAATAAAATAGGAGAGCAGCTAGCATGGCAAGCTATCAACGTACATACACTTGTTACTGAGGCTAAAGCACGCAGGCAGCAGCAATTAAGTGGTTTTAACTTAGCGTTAGTCTTTGATAAAGCCACTTGTTGTATAGGTGATATAACACTTTTAGAAATCGCGCTTGCGAATATATTCGAAAACGCGGCACGTTACGGTGATGGGGTGGCGACAGTGGACTTTAATACTGAACGAATTGGTAATATAACACACTATAAAATAGCCGTAAGCAACCTCATAGTTACTCATCCAAGCAGTTCGGATGAAGGAGTTGGGCTTGGTAGCGTAATTTGCGATGTAGTTGCTCAGTTTCATCAAGGCGAATTTGTATTAGCTATTGATGAGCTGACCCAAGTAGCCACAGCAATACTTAGCTGGAGTGCAAAGAATGATTAATGTATTGGTGCTAGAAGACTCACCTGCATTGCAAAGTTTTTTAAAAACATTACTAGGTGCCAGTGGCTATAACGTATCAATTAGTGCGAAAGGGCTTGATGGTTTTTCATTAATGAGTGAGCAAAGCTTTGACTTAGTGTTACTTGATTTGGGATTGCTTGATATGGATGGACAAGCTTGGTTACTTGAAGTACGACAATGGAGCCAAATACCAATATTAGTGCTTTCGGCTCGCGATGGCGAGGTGGAAAAGGTTACAGCCCTTGATAATGGGGCAAACGATTATATAACCAAACCTTTTAGTGCAAACGAACTTCTGGCAAGAATGCGTGTGCTACTAAGAGTAAATACACAGCCCAGTTTGGCACTGCAATGCGGTAACATCATTATAGATCCGCATAAGCACACAGTTACGCTTAACAGCAGCGATGTAAAGCTCACTAATAAAGAATATAAAATTTTGCTTATGTTATTTCAAAATAAAGATAAAGTGCTTACTCATAATGCTATTTTAAGTCAGGTATGGGGGGAGCAATACATTAATAGACCTGAGTATATTCGTGTACATGTAGCGCAACTAAGACAAAAGCTTGAGGTAAACCCTGCAAGCCCTATTCATATCTTAACTGAGCCAGCGGTAGGTTATAGATTAGTTGGGTAGGCACTAAAAAATTATCGTCCTAAATTTAGCTATTTAGGACGATAAAGTTACACGTTTTCTAGTTTCGTTCCTTTGGTTTCAGTTACTAAGTAAATAACAAAAAGTACCGATATAAAAGCAAAAAAAGCATAGAGCGAATACGCGAGTGCAAGCCCTCCACCGGCTAGCAATATTGGAAAGGTCATAGTAACTAAAAAGTTAGCCAGCCATTGAGCAAGCCCTGCAACCCCTAAGCCTAATCCTCTCATGTTATTTGGAAATATCTCGCCGAGCATTACCCACATTACAGGACCCCATGAAAGGTTAAAAAAGAATACATATAAGTTGGCCTGTACGAGTGCAGTAAAGCCCCAGTCGCCAAGTTGTAATTGTCCTTGAGGGTCTATAGTGCCGTTAGAAAATGCGACAACTAAACCAATGAGTGAGAAGGTCATGCCTATTGAACCGATTAATAAAAATGGCTTTCGGCCTAATTTATCAATAAGCGATAAAGTAATAAAGCAGGCAACTAAGCTAATTACGCCACTAATAATATTGATTAAAAGCGCATTTGATTCTGAAAAACCAACAGCCTGCCATAATATAGCGCCATAATAAAATACCACGTTAATACCGACTAGTTGCTGTAATGTTGCAAGCCCAATTGCAATATAAACGACTGGTTTTAGCTTGAATGAGTGTGCTTGAAATAAGTTACTTATCTTTGTTTTTTCGCTATTACCTAATGACTGCCTTATTTCTTCCCACATTGATTCGGCGTTTTTAGCACCGAATAACTGCGATAGAATTTTCATTCCTGCTTGTTGTTTATTTTTCATTGCTAAATAACGCGGGCTTTCTGGAATAAAAAATAAAGTGACCAAAAAAATAGTTGCAGGGACTAATTCTATCCAAAACATCCATCGCCACGTATCAAAGCCTGACCAAAGTACTTCGGTTGAGTTCCCTGATATTTGTACTAATGAATAGTTACTTAAAAAAGAGCAAAATAATCCTAAAATAATAGCAATTTGCTGAATAGAAGTAAGCGTACCACGTAAACGTGCCGGGGCTATTTCACTTATATAAGCGGGCGTTAGTATTGAAGCTGCACCTACCGCCAAGCCGCCAATTAAGCGATAAATTATAAATTCCCCCGACGACCCTGCAATGCCTGAACCCCAGGCACTGATAATAAAAAGAACAGCAGTTGCAAGTAATACCTTTTTTCGACCAAAGTGATCGGCGCTTTTACCTGCTATTAATGCACCAATAGCGCAGCCTAGCAGCATACTTGCTACATTAAAGCCGGTTACTACGCTGTCTGAGTTAAAGGCACCTTTGAGTCCATCAACTGTGCCATTAATTACACCGCTATCAAAACCAAATAAGAATCCACCAATCGCAGCTACGCAAGCGATAAAAAATATACGTAGCAAGTTCTCATTTTCGATACTCTTTAATTGAATAGATGTACCACTGAGCGTGGGATCTGTTGCTGTATTTTCCATTTTTTAATTCCTAGATTTTTATTATTTTTATAAAACAATGTTAGACACCGTAAATTTATCTTTTGGTATTTTAATACCTTGCCCAGAGCCCACCGTAACAATTAAGCGTCCTTTGTAAGCCACGGCATTACCTTGCTCATTGATATAAGTGAGTTGGTTTTTAGGAACTGTGAATTTAACCTCGTTTTGCGTTTTGTGTTTAAGGGTAACGTGTTTAAAACTCACTAATTGTTTATTAGGTGTTTTAATTGGCGCGTCGGGCATAGAAATATAAACTTGAACAACATCGTCAGCTGTAAAACTGCTTTGGTTAGCGATTGTTGTTGTTAGGTTTAAATCGCCAGTGTCTGCGTTTATTGAATGACGTGTGTTTTTGTATTTAAAGTCTGCGTAACTTAAGCCGTAACCAAATGGGTAAAGTACTTCACCTTCATAATATTTGTATGTACGGTTTTGCATTGAGTAGTTTTTAAAGTCAGGTAAATCTGAAACTGATTTATAAAAGGTGATAGGCAATTTACCTGATGGGCTAAAGTCGCCGTAAAGTAAACCAGCTAGCGCGCTTCCTGCTGCCTCACCTGGATAGAAGCCCTGAACAATGGCATCTATATTTTCGTTCTCCCAATTTAATGCCATTGCACTACCGCTCATATTTACAAGTACGATAGGTTTACCGGTCTGCTTTAGCTTTTTAAGTAAATTAAGTTGGCTTTTAGGTAAATTAATATTGGTTCGATCTCCGTGAGAAAACCCTTCAATTTGCAGTGGCATTTCTTCACCTTCAAGATTGGCACTAATACCGCCTACAAATACAATAACATCCGCTTCATTGGCATTATCTAGCGCTTGTTGAGTAAGGTTTTGAGGGTTTTTTAACCAGCCTAAACTCGCTGTTGGGTTAATAACGTTGCTATGCCAAAAATGATTGAATTTAGCTTGTGCAGTTAATATATATTCTTCATTTTTATTAAGTGTTATAGCGCCATTAACGGTTTTACCATTAAGTGTAAAACTCATATTGGTGGCTTTGAAATAGTATTGTGCTGTTTGCTCCGGTTTAATTATTCCGTCCCATTTAACAGCAAATTCTTGCTCAATAGAGTTGTCGATAGGGGAACGTTCCCAGCTAAAGTCGATATTTTTATCTATTTGTCGTTTAGCTGGTTGACGGTCAAAATTACTCGCTGGGTAATACTGGGCAATTAACCCTGGCTGCATTTGATTATTATGATCTAGATGAAAAAAATTTTTTGCCTCAATAGGTTGGTAATGTGTATAAACCTCACCGGTAATACTTGAGCCTGCAGAATATGTAAGGTTATTTTTACCTAGGCGTTTTTCTAATGCGTATTTAGGGGTAATAGGTGTGATAGGTGTGCCGTTGTAATTTCCTAATAAAATAGCGGTGTTATTTGCATTCGGGCCAATTAACGCTATTCTTTCGTTACCTTTTAAAGGCAGCAATTGTTTATTTTTAAGTAATACTAATGATTTTTGAGCGGCTTCTTCGGTGAGTTTTAAATGTTCTGCAGATCCAACTAACGTCATCGGTTTTTTAGAAAAAGGCACATTGTTAGCATCATCAAACATTCCTAATTTAAAGCGCGCATACATAAGGCGTTTTAATGCTATATCTATATCACTTTCTTCAACTAATCCTTCTTGTACGGCCTGAGTTAAATAACTATAGGTATTACCATGATGATCACCGCAATTTAAATCGGTTCCTGTTTTAAGCGCCATCGCTGCAGCTTGTGCTTCTGTACTGACTATATTGTGTGATTTTACGTCGTAAAAATCGGCTATAGCACCACAGTCAGATACGATGTAACCTTTAAAATTAAATTCATCGCGTAATTTATTTTGAATTAACTCGTTGTTACCACAAGCCGGCGTGCCATTCACGCTGTTATATGCACACATTACTGATGCTACATCCGTTTGTGCTATTACATCTTTAAATGCGGGTAAATAGGTTTCTGCTAAATCTTTTTTAGATGCAGTGTAGTCGTCACTGTGTCTTGAAACCTCCGGGCCGCTATGTACTGCATAATGCTTAAGTGTTGCTACAGATTTTAAATACTTAGAGTTATCACCTTGTAAGCCGTTAATAAAATTAACCGCAATACGGGTTGTTAAATAAGGGTCTTCACCGTAGGTTTCTTGGCCACGGCCCCAGCGTGGATCTCTAAAAATATTTATGTTTGGCGACCAATACGTCAGCCCTGTATACATTGAGTGGTTATTTTCATTTAAAAAGGCATGATGCTTTGCTCTGCCTTCGTCAGAAATAGCCGTGCCAACTCTTAATATTAAATCTTCATCAAATGTGGCAGCAAGACCAATCGCCTGAGGAAAAACAGTTGCTTTACCGGCTCTTGCTACACCGTGAAGCGCTTCGTTCCACCAATTATATTTTGGAATATTTAAGCGCTCAATCGCGGGGGTTTTATCAAATAGTTGAGCTACTTTCTCTTCTAATGTTAAGCGATTTACTAAGTCATTTACGCGCTCGTCAGTTGTTGCCGCTTCATTTAGATAAAGTGGTGTATTTATATCTGTACCTGTATTTGATTGTTTATGGGGCGCACAACTAACTAAAGTAGCGATTGCTGTAAGTGCAATAAAACCTTTTCTATTTTTGTTAACCATTGTTATCAACTCTTTATTGGTGTGTGATAAAAATAAATTAACAGAGGTTATTATTAGAGTCGTCTAAGGGTAAGATTAATATAAATTTGAACGTTTAAATGAGCGTATTTACGTAAGTTCATACTTTTATTCCCTAAATAATAGGTATTAAGCTGCAAATACGTGTTAATTACTATTTAACAGTATGATTTTCAGTCCCTATGTATTAATCCATTTATAAAAACTAAGTATGTATATATAACCAAAGTGGCTTAATAAAGCGTTCAAATAGCGGTATGTGTGGTTAGTTAGGCGATTTTTGCCTTTAATTTTATTAAACCTATACCTGCACGATAACCACATACACAAAAAAGACAGGATAAGAATTTTAAGTGCTACGTAAGTAGTCTTTAAATTCTGATTGGGGAAATAAGAATGAAGAACATAAAACAGAGCCGTAAATTTAAGTTGTCGATAATTGCCACTGCAATTATGGCATCACCATTTTCTTGTAATGTATTTGCAGCACAAGAAGAAGCCGTAGCAAAACCTAATGAAGATAATATAGAAATTGTGATTGTAGAAGGGACACGCTCAAATCTCATTAATGCCCAAAATATGAAGCGAGAAGGCGAAACAGTACTCGATGCTATCTCAGCAAAAGATATTGGGTCTTTACCTGATCGAAGTGTACTTGAGGCAATTACCCGTTTACCGGGAGTGTCTATTGAACGCTTTGCAGCTGCAAATGATCCAGATCATTATGGTGTTGAAGGTAGCGGTGTTGTTGTTCGTGGATTAACACATACACGCAGTGAATTTAACGGCCGTGACACTTTTACTGCAGATTCAGGGCGAGGATTAAGTTTTCAAGATGTACCGCCAGAATTAATGGGGTCAGTTGAATTATTCAAAAACCAATCGGCAGATATGATTGAAGGCGGTATAGCTGGTACTGTCAATTTGGTTACACGTAAACCTTTTGATGCCGACGGCCGAGTAATCGCTTTTACTTTAGATGGAACATATAGCGAATTTGCAGATGAAACAACACCGTCATTTTCTGGCCTATATAGCGATATATTTGATTTAGATAATGGCAGGCTTGGCGTATTAGTAAATTATTCAAACTCTAAACTAAAGGCGCAGTCAGACGGTACACAAATAGGACGTTACGAAGAGCAAAATGAACTTGTTAATGGGCAAGCTGTATTTGTGCCTCGTACTACGCGTTTAACCCGAAAAGAAGATGACAGAAATAGAGAAGGTTTTGCAGGAGCACTACAGTTTGAAAATGAAAGTAAAACGCTTTTAGCTACAGCCCAATTTATTCGCTCTGATTCGTCACTAGCGTGGACTGAACACGCTATAGAAATGGCCGATGATGCTGTTATTAATGATTTAGTGGCTCTTGAAGGTACTGAGTTTGATATTACTGACCAAGGGCTTTTTGAGTCGGGTTTTATTACATCAAATGCAGGTTGGCGTGGTAATGATGCGCAGCGTCAACCACCAGGTGAATTTGGTGCACAACATGCGATGATCACACGTTTTAGAGATCAAGATAACGTAGTGGACGATTACGGTTTTAATCTTAAGTATCGACCTAACGATACATGGTCGTTTAATTTTGACGCTCAATATGTAGAGTCTACATCAGAGATTTTTGATTTTTCTGTCATGGGCGCAACTCGCGCTGTAATTGGTATTGAACAAAACGGCTCAGAGTTACCTGATATTACTTTACTTGACCCTGCAAATAGCGGCGATGCAGGATTTTTTACCGATCCTCATAACTATTTTTGGCGCAGTGCAATGGATCACATATCTGATAATGATGGTAAAGAAGTTGCCTTTGCAGGTGATACAAAATACACATTTGATAGTGGCTTTTTTACTAGCGTAAAAGTTGGTGCTCGTTATGCTAAGCGTGAGCAAACTACACGTCAGTCTACTTTTAATTGGGGATGGCTGTCTGAGGCGTGGGCAGGTAATGGCAGTGCATGGTTTGATGCACAAGGCGACGAGCTAGGTGCAAGTTTAGGCGATAGCTATGAGGAGGTAACTTTTGATAACTTCGCCAGAGGCGGGGTATTAAATGTTGCCTCAGAGGGAGCATTTTTGTTTCCTAAAGAGTCGTTTGTAAAAGACTACAATAATGCAGAATCTGCCTTTGCGTCTTTATCACCAAATTGGCAACGTTTGTCGAGCAGAGACGGCGCGGTTGGAGATTTTTTAAATAATGAAATTAATGAAACGTCTGAAGTAAATAATGCGTTTTATATTAAAGGTAATTTTGAAGGTGAATTAGGTGACATGTTTTATAGCGGCAATGTGGGTCTTCGCTATGTAAAAATAAAAAATGAAACAGATGGCTTTTTAACATTCCCAGATACCGTTGGCGATATTAACGATGCATCCGATCCCGATAATTTGTTACCCTCGGATCAAGCGGCCTTTGGCAATGCAGGATTTACAGAGCAAACTGCAAACAGCGAATACACAAATATACTGCCTAGCTTAAATGTAAAATTAAATTTAAAAGATGATTTAATTTTACGCTTTGGTTTTTCAGAAGCTATAGCACTACCGGCTCTAGGAAACCTAAGAAACTTTGTAAAAATCACGCCTGAAGACTTAGTGATCACCTACGATGAAAGCTCAGATGAAAGACAAATTCAAGACGCACGCTATTCGCGCTATACAGCTAACTCGGGAAATCCATTTTTAAAACCAATGGAGTCATACAACTACGATTTAGCACTAGAGTGGTATTTTTCTGAAGGTGTTGGCTCGCTTACGAGTTCATTCTTTTATAAAGATATGAGTAATTATTTTATTAATGGCTCAGTAGATAGAGAGTTTGCTAATAATGGTGCTACTCAGGTAGTACAAGTAAACGGTGCTACAAATGGTGATGAAGGTTCTGTGCAAGGTTTTGAGCTGGCTTACCAGCAGTTTTATGACTTTTTACCTGGTGCCTTTAGTGGTATCGGGATGCAGTTTAACTATACCTATATTGAAGAAGAAGGATCACCAAATGCAGGATTATCACCAGATAAGCCTGATTCAACAGAAGGCGCCGATGTTGCATTTGATGGATTGCCTCTTGAAGGGCTTTCTAAAGACAACATAAACATTGTAGCTATGTACGAAAAGTATGGCATAAATGCACGCTTAGCTTATAACTGGCGCTCTGAATATTTGCTAACCAGTAAAGATGTAATAACTCAATTACCTATCTATAACGAGGCGGGTGGCCAGCTTGATGGTTCTGTATTTTATAATCTAACGGACTCATTTCAAATTGGCTTACAAGGTACCAATTTAACAAACGAAGTGGCGCGTACTTCTATGCAAATAGACAACGATAATAATCGTATATCACGCTCTTGGTTTGCCAGCGAACGTCGATTTAGTATTATTTTAAAAGGTAACTTTTAATAAATACCATTAGTACATAAATAAACGCTATGACTGCTTATTAAGCAGTCATAGCGTTTTGTTATATAAGGTAATGAAAAATGAGTGATTCAAGAATTAAGTCTATTGTTATAGTCGGTGGGGGGTCAGCAGGCTGGATGAGTGCCTCGGCGTTGGCTAAAGTTATTGGCTGTGATAATTGTAGCATTACACTTGTTGAATCTAGCGAGATAGGCACTGTGTCGGTAGGTGAGGCTACTATTCCGCAAATTCAGCTATTCAATACAATACTCGATATCGATGAATCTGAGTTTATTCGCTCTACAAATGCAACGTTTAAACTAGGTATTGAGTTTATAGATTGGAAGGAAAAAGGGCATCGCTATTTTCATCCTTTTGGAAACTACGGTACTAATATGGAGGCGCTGCCTTTTCATCATTTTTGGTTGAAAATGCAAGATGAACCAAAATTTGAAAAAACTTCCAACTTATCTAACTACTCACTGGCATCGGTAGGTGCTTACGCCAACAAATTTATGCACCCGTCTACCCAGCAAAATACACCGCTAGCAGGTATTAATTATGCCTACCACTTTGATGCAACCCTTTATGCTAAATTTTTAAGTAAATACGCTATAAATAAAGGTGTTAAGCGTATTGAAGGTCAGGTTGATGAAGTAAAAACCAACCCTGTAACAGGAATGATAGAGTCGTTAGTGTTAAACGATAACACGGTACTCAGCGGTGATTTATTTATTGATTGTTCAGGTTTTAAAGGACTGCTAATTGAGCAAGCACTTAAAACGGGCTACGAAGATTGGACACATCTACTTCCTTGTAATAAAGCGGTTGCAGCGCCTTGTTTATCTACAAAATCACTAAACCCTTATACACAGTCTACGGCGCAGAGTGTTGGCTGGACTTGGCGAATACCGCTACAAAACAGAGTAGGTAATGGGTTTGTGTATTCAAGCGAGTTTATGGATGACGATAAAGCGCAGAGTTTATTATTAAACACACTGGAATCAAGCCCTTTAAATGATATAAATAGCTTACAGTGGGTTACAGGTATGCGTAAAAAAAGTTGGAATAAAAACTGTATTGCTATTGGTTTATCGGCAGGCTTTGTTGAACCACTTGAATCTACAGGGTTACATTTAATTCAGTCGGCTATTGCAAAACTGATGACGTTGTTCCCAAGTAAAGCTTTTACGCAGTGCGATATTGATTTGTTTAATCAGCAAACTGAAACAGAGTATCATCGTATTCGAGATTTTATTATTTTGCATTATAAGTTAACAAATCGCGATGATAGTGAGTTTTGGCGTTATTGTAAAAACATAGAAATGCCAGATTCATTAAAACAAAAAATAGATATGTTTAGTGAAAACGGTCGTATATTTAGACATGACAACGAGTTATTTAACGAAACATCTTGGCTTGCTGTTATGCACGGACAAGGCATTAAACCTAAAAGCTACCACCCATTAGTTGACAGGCTAAGCCGTGATGAGATAAAACGCAGACTAAAAAATATTGAATCAGTAATTAGTCGCTCAGCAAATGTAATGCCCGATCATCAGGCGTATATTTTAAAAAATTATACGCCATAATACATTGTTGTAGAGAGTTGTAAGTGGACAATCTAAGCTTTTGCTTGGCGTTCCCAATGCTCTTTTCTAAATTGAGTGGGTGTTATACCCACTAGTTTTTTAAAAAATGTATTAAAAGTCGCTTTGCTGTTAAACCCTGCTTTATCCATAATGTCCAACATGGTCACTGTTTTATTTTCTTCTAAAAGTAGCAGCCGTTTACTTTCTTCAATTCTGTAGTGATTTATAAACTCAAAAAAGTTTTTACCAAAGTGCCTATTAATTATTGATGAAAGGCTTCTTGACCCCATTCCTAATTGGCTTGCTAGGTTATCTAGTGTGAGTAAATGGTTTAAATAAGGCTTGTTTTGTAGCAAGTAGCTTTCAATTTTTTGTATTTTTTCGGGTTCAAAGACCTCTGGCAATTTACTTTGTTCGGTAGTGAGTGTGTCGTCAATACCTTGGAATATTCTTGAATGACCTGCACTAAAAAATATTAGGCTTGTTATTAATAAAAGTACCGCGTAGTTAGAGGTAAGCCCCAATAGTTCGTGATCGACAATTATTCCAATGTCATAAGACATAATAATACCAAGCGAGACAAATATCGCGTTTAAATGAACAACTAAAAAGCCAATAACTAAGACTTTTAACCAAGTCAGATCGACACTTTCTAGTTCTGCAAATTCATTTTTGATATTTTTTTGATATTTTTGTAATTCTAAAAAGCACAAAACACTGATAGAAAACCGGAAACATTCTCGAGAAAAATAAATTATACGATCAACGATAGGTGTAGTTTCAATAGTACCGTTTTGGAGTGCATTTAATTTAACGCTGTTGTCGAGCATAAGCCAATCTAGTGTGAAATAGATGGCATAAAGTATAAAAGGAATAAAATACAGTGCGTCAACTTTTTTAACTTCATAATTTTTATTAACTAACGATTTTATATAGAGCAAAAGTAGCGGGACTTCTAACCAAAATGCTAAGCCGAATGTATAAAACAAATTTGGCGATAAATTTAATGCAAAAGGTCTAAATGCTTCACCAAAGTTTATAAGATTATCCATAGGAATAGCAGCTTGAGCTAATAAAAAGCAGGCAAGTAGGCAGTTACTTAATTTATTCCCTTTTTTTAATGTGATTAAAAATACGCTAAACGATAAGCATATAAACATGGTAAAAATTAAAGCGAGATCGTGAGTGTTAAAAAGTACTTCTTTCACAATTTAATACACCTTTTATTAAAATTGTTATTTGGCACATCTATGTCATTCGTGTGGGTATGTATTATCGAACAAGTTTAAATATTTAAAACAGTTTTAGCGTTCAAATAAAGTGTATTACACGTATTAGAACGCCTAAAACCTCTATTTGAACGACATTATAGTGTATTTGTAATAAAACTATTCGCCACACTAACAAAGTATCAGGTTATTAATTTAATGAAAAATATTTATTCTTCATTTGTTTTAGGCTCATTTTTGAGCATTTCATGCTCAGCTGCATTTGCTAAAAATGATATAACGCTATGGCCAAAACAAAAACCCGCAATAGAAAAAAATGCAGCGCTAGAAGCTGACATTACACGCTTAATAAATAAAATGTCGCTTGAACAAAAAGTCGGTCAAATGGTTCAAGCAGAAATAACATGGGTCACCCCACAAGATGTTAAAAAATACCATTTAGGATCGGTTTTAAATGGAGGAGGTACATTTTTGCATAATGACCGCAATGCAAGTGTGTCTGATTGGGTGTCGTTTATGGATGAGTTGTACTTAGCCTCAATGGATACATCCGCTGGTGGTGTAGCTATTCCTGTTACGTATGGTATTGATGCCGTACATGGTAATAATAAATTTATTGGCGCTACTTTATATCCTCATAATATTGGTTTGGGTGCAGCGCATAACCCAGCGTTAATTTATAAAATTGGTGAAGCAACAGCAAAAGAAGTCCTCCTTGCAGGAATCGATTGGACCTTTGCACCTACATTGGCAGTTGCCAGAGATGATCGGTGGGGGCGAACCTATGAAAGCTACTCTGAAGATTCAGAGATAGTTGCTTTGTATTCAAAAGAAATGATTGAAGGGCTACAAGGTCAAGTAAATACATCTAACTTTTTAGATGACGACCATATCTATTCTACCGCTAAGCATTGGGTGGGCGATGGTGGTACTTATCAAGGGATTGATCAAGGCGATAATCGAGAAACAGAAAAAGATTTAATTAAAAATCATGCTGCAGCTTATTTTCCAGCTATAAAAGCGGGTGTACAAAGTATTATGGCCTCGCATAATATGTGGAATGGACTGCGTTTACATGGCAGTAAATATCTGCTTACTGATGTGTTAAAAACTCGACTCGGTTTTGATGGCTTTATAGTAGGTGATTGGAATTCGCATAGTAAAATACCTGGTTGTACTAATGACAGCTGCCCACAGGCTGTAAATGCTGGACTTGATATGTTTATGGTAGTCGAAGACTGGAAAGCTTTTATAGGTAATACAATAGAGCAAGTTGAAAATGGCATTATTCCCATTGAACGTATTGACGATGCAGTTAGGCGTATTTTACGAGTAAAAATACGTTCGGGGCTATTCAATAAAGGACTTCCATCAAAGCGTAAATACGCAAACCAAAAACAATTATTAGGTGCTCCTGAACACAAAGCGATTGCAAGGCAAGCTGTACGAGAGTCTTTAGTGCTGTTGAAAAACAATAATAATTTGTTACCGCTTAGCCCAGATAGTAAAGTTTTAGTTGCTGGCGACGGCGCTGATAATATGAGTAAGCAAACGGGTGGTTGGACAATTAATTGGACTGGTGAGGGTAATGTAAAGTCTGATTTTCCTGGGGGAACGTCAATTTTTGATGGTATTGAGCAGGCGGTAAACAAAGCAGGTGGTAAGGCGGTATTGAGCCCTGATGGAAGCTTTGATGAAAAACCCGATGTAGCTATTATTGTATTTGGTGAAAACCCATACGCAGAGTGGATTGGTGACTTGAAATCAATAGCGTACCAGGCTCACTCTCATCGTGACGCTAAATTAATCGAGTCATTAAAATCAAAGGGCATAAAAGTGGTATCTGTATTTTTATCTGGCCGGCCACTTTGGGTTAATAGAGAAATAAACGCATCTGATTCGTTTGTTGCTGCTTGGCTTCCAGGTAGTGAAGGCGTAGGTGTAGCTGACGTGTTATTTACCAATAAAAAAGGAAATATCGAGTATGACTTCAAAGGTAAGCTTTCTTTTTCATGGCCTAAATACGCGTCTCAAGTTGTATTAAATAGATTCGACAAACCGTACGACCCATTATTTGCTTATGGATTTGGCTTAACTTACAAGGATAATGTAAATCTTGGTAAGTTAAATACTCACAATGATTTTGTATTTGAAGTACCCACTAATACACCCTATGTAATTATGCAAGGTAGGGCAAAAGGTGATTGGAACTATCAATTGCAAACAGAGCAAGAAACAAAGGATATTCAAACTCCGGTTGGTAAAATTCAAGGCTTAAGCATGATTGAAGCTGACAAGGAAATTCAAGGAGACGCAAAAGAATTCACTTGGACTGGCAGTAATCATGCATCTGCATTAATTAGCTCAACATGGTACAGAGAGGATTTATCGCAGTACTTAATCAATAAAAGTGCCTTGACATTCGATGTGCGTGTAGAAGCCTACCCAGAAAAAACGTTAAATGTTCAAATGGGCTGTGGTAAAAGCAAGTGTGGTTCGTTTGACATAGCGCCTATTATTAAAGAATTTAAATTAAGTACATGGCATAAAGTATCGATAGACCTATTGTGTTTTGCTAATAAGGGAGTTGAATTTGAACGCTCTAGTGCGCCATTTGTTTTATCAAGTGAAGGCGCAGCTAAAGTACGCGTTGCTAATGTTCAATTTGAACCTAAAGCAAAGGAAACAGCTAATATAAAATGCGGTGAATAAATGGCAAAGGGTGCATATTAGTGCACCCTTGTTGTATTTTCGCTTGAATTTATGCGCATACGGAAAGGGCATTATGAAAAATGTTGTTTTAAAATTAACGTTAATCGCTGTGCTTTTCTTGAGTGCATGCACGGCGGTAGTAAAAGATGATTTTAGTAAACTGAGCACAGAGTCATCTAATCAAAAAATAGCAGTTAATCAGCTTGGTTATTTAGTTAATAGCGAAAAAATAGCAATAGTGCCAAATGTAACCGCGACTACTTATGATTTAGTGGATGTAAATACTAATAAAATAATACGTAGCGGCCAGTTATCACACGCTAAAATGTGGGACAACTCAGGAAATGACACCTTTAAACGCGCTGAATTTACAGATATTGTAACACCAGGAGATTACCTTTTACGTGTAAAAGGAGTGAGAGATTCTGCCGTATTCTCAATTAATAATCATGTATATGACTCGATTCATACAGCGGCGTTAAAATACTATTACTTAAATCGTTCAAGTATTGTAATAGAGAAAAAGTATGCAGGTATTTATGCGCGGCCTTTAGGGCATAAAGACGACGACGTGCTTTATCACTCATCAGCAGAGCAAGGCGATGACTTTAAAGCGAAAGAGGTGCAATCTCAAAAAGGCTGGTACGATGCGGGCGATTATGGCAAGTATGTTGTTAATTCTGGTATTACCACGTACACATTACTTGCGGCGTTTGAGCACTACCCTGAAGTGTATCAAAAGCAAATATTAAACATCCCTGAATCGTCAGATGACGTCCCCGATATTATAAACGAAGCACTATGGAACCTTGAATGGCTGATCACTATGCAAAGCGATGATGGGGGTGTTTATCATAAACTCACAACGTGTGAATGGCCAGGCTATGAAATGCCGCATGAAGATAAAAGAGCGCGCTACATGATAGGAAAAAGCACAGCGGCTAGCCTTGATTTTGCCGCGACGTTATCGGTGGCCAGTAGAGTAATTGCTCCCTATTATCCCAATAAAAGTAAGCAATATTTAGCGGCTGCAATTAACGCATGGAAGTACTCGCTTGAAAATCAAACCCAATATTATGAGCAACCTGATGATATTAAAAGTGGAGAGTATGGTGATAATCAGCTAAAAGATGAGTTTGCTTGGGCCGCTGCAGAGTTATTTATAACAACTAGAGATAAAGGTTTTTATAATACTTACAAAGAGATAAATATTCATTATTCAGCTCCTTCATGGAGAAATGTATCGTATCTTTCTTTAAGCAGTTTACTGTTTAAAGCAAAAGATTTATTGAGTGAACAAGAATACGAAGATCTTAAAATAAAGCAAAAACACTTAGCTGATGTGTATTTAAAACAACATAAAAATAGCCCATATATTGTTGCGATGGAAAAGTCTGACTTTGTGTGGGGAAGTAATTCAGCAGCGTTAAATAAAGCGATAGTTTTGCTACAAGCCGCTGAGTTAAATAATAATTCGCAGTACTTAAAGGCTGCGCAAGGGCTTGTTGATTACATTTTAGGACGCAACCCAACAGGGTATTCGTTTGTTACTGGTTTTGGTGATAAAACACCACAACACCCGCATCATCGAATTTCACAAAGTGATGGCATTACAGCTCCAGTACCAGGTATGTTAGTTGGCGGTCCCCAAGCTGGGCAGCAGGATGAGTGTAACTATGATTCCAACGAACCTGCAAAATCATACAGCGATAGCTGGTGTAGTTATTCAACGAACGAAGTGGCAATTAATTGGAATGCGCCTCTTGTATATGTGCTAGGAGCGTTTGTTAGCCGGTGATACTTACTTGAATCTTTTTATTATAGCTATAAATCACTGGTATAAAGCTTTAGCTTACCAGTTGTGTTCAATAGTATGCGGTGTGTTTCCTTACTTTACGCTAGTAGAAGTAGAGCAGATAGCCTAGAGCTGTCATTCCCTGTTGTGCTGTATTTATACATTGCCATTCAATCTTATAATTTGACTTGTAATTATCAGGGGTAGGGGTCTAATTTTGAGGTGGATTAAAGAGCTAAAAATGTGCTTTGGGCGCTTGGGCACTAGTTTGGGCACAAATCGATAATAACTGTAATTTTTAGGATGATCTTTTAAGGCTTGACTCTCGTTATTTTTAAATTTTGAATACAAAATAATAAAAAACTAAGAATTTAATTTTCAACAAAAAATTAAATGGGTATATTGAATAGGGTTTTTTAACTGTTTGAAATATAGAGTTTAATTGGTACGACCGAGTGGATTCGAACCACCGACCTCTACCATGTCAAGGTAGCGCTCTAACCAGCTGAGCTACGGTCGTACAATTTTTTTAGGGTTCTTAAATGTTGGTACGACTGAGTGGATTCGAACCACCGACCCCTACCATGTCAAGGTAGTGCTCTAACCAACTGAGCTACAGTCGTATTACTTTATTTAAGTAGGTGTTAATTGCTTAACAACGGCGGCTAATATATAGCGTGGCGGTTAGTGAATCAAGCAAGTTTGTTGTTTTTGAGTTTATTTGCCGTTTTTTTATTCATATTGGGCTTATTTCACACGTTTTATAAAATACTTGCCACCAAACCACATGTTTTTTAGCTGAGCTTTTTAGTAAGTTCAGTAAGTTACTTGCTGAGTCCGTTTTGACTAAGTTATTAATTTGAGGGCTTGAGATACTTTCGTTAAACCAAAGCTCATTATAAAGCGGTTGTAGTGCCTCTAGATAACCAGTTAACTGCGCTTGATAGGGCTGAATTTCTTTTAGGTAAAACTTTTGAAATACATTGCTTATGATTTTTGCGTTTTTATTATTTTTATCCTGAGGGCACAGCGTATTAAAGTTTAATGTTTTTACAAACTGCGTGGCGTTGTTATTTAACACTACCTGCTTGCGGACCGATTGAATGAGTACTTGGTTAAATTGAAATTTATTAAGCTGCTCGAGTGCACTAAAAATAGAATCACCATTAATTTCACTAAATTCTTTAGCCTTAATTTGTTGCTTAATGAGTACAAGTTGCTTTAGCGCAAGTACGGTATCACTAAAACCAGCAGGTTCAGTAGTAAGCTCGTTTGAAGTGAGTTGCCAGGTACGATTTAGCTCAGGCTCTTTAAATAACATGGTGTTAAAAAAGTGCATTAGGTGTGTTTCTTTGTAGTTTTTGGCTGCGAGTATTTTTGTGTAACTAGGACTATTTTTATCAAGCGTGTTTAAGCAAACCTGCGCACTTTTAATAAAGTTTATTTGATATTTTAATTGCCCAGCAGCGCTGGCGGTTTTTCCTAATTGGTTATTGTGCTCACTTATAAGCACGTTAAGCTTACATTGGCTAATGCCTGCAAGCTCAACAATGCTCAGTGTTAAGTCACTTTGTGCTATTGGGGTAGGCTGCAGTAAGGGGAGTTGCTTGAGTGGCGCAGGCTGTGTTGGGCTTGTATCAACTGTGCTACTTAAGCGTTCAATATAAGTAACGTTTATACTACTTTGTGGTTTGTTGCAGCCAGTAAGCGTTAAAAAATACATTACCAGCAAAGCAGCTGGTAATGTTTTAAGGCTGAGTTTATTAGTTTTGATTGAGTGAATCAATTTTAAGAAATTCATATTTTAGACGTTTTTTTACCGTTAGCATTAATAAAATAGCAGCGACACTAAGTCCCACTATTATCCCAGTCCAGAAACCGTGTGGCCCCATAGCTGGCACAATTATGTCTGTTCTTGCCAATACGTAACCTAAACAAAAGCCGATTAACCAATACGATATAAACGTAATATACGATATAGGCGTGGTGTATTTTAACCCACGGAGTATGCCATTTGCTGCAACTTGAAGTGCATCAGGTAATTGGTAAATACACGCTAAAATCATAATTGATGAAGCCAATGCCATAACAGCGGGGCTGTCGGTATACAGTTGGCTAATTAAATCACGACCGGCAAACGTAATAAGCGCTAAAAATAACGCCACAGCAATGGCTAAAATATAGCTGGTAGAAACCGCAACTTTTAATTGAGTCATGTTCTTTTGGCCGTATAAGTTACCTATACGAATGCTAATAGCGATTGATAGGCTCAGCGGCATCATAAACAGCAATGTAGTTACACTGGCTGCTATTTGATGCCCCGATATAGCTACTGCACCTAAATGCGCTATAAATAGCGGTATACACGCAAATAAAGTGACTTCAAAAAAGGTGGCGAGTGAAATTGGTATACCTAACTTAGTAATAATACCAATGGTAGTGAAATTAGGTTTTTCGAATGATGAAAGCAGGCCTTTAGCATCTACTTTTTTACTCATTTGGCAGTAAGTGACTTGTGCTATTGCCATAACAGTTAAAACAATTGCAGTGGCAATGCCACAGCCCGCGCCGCCATAAGCAGGAAAACCAAATAAGCCATTTATGAAAATATAATTTACCGGAATATTAACAGCTAAACCTAATAGGCTTATGTAAAACGCGGGCTTGGTCATTCCCATACCTTCGGTAACGTTTCTGTATACCGTAAAAATTAAAAATCCAAATACACCCCATTTCACAAAGTGAATGTAGTCAATGGCAAGGTTTGCAATTGCAGGCGTTGTATCGAGCTTAAAAATAATAGCATCTGCTAAATGGGCAATTCCAAAGCCTGTAAAGCTCAAAATAGCGGTTAAATAAAGCGCTTGTTGAAAATAGTGGCTAATGCCTTTGCGGTCATCACTGCCCGAAAACTGCGCAATAATACCAGTAAGCGCTAATAAAATACCTTGAAGGCCAAGTAATAAAGGGTTCCATATTCCTGTTGCAATAGACAGTGCAGCTAAGTCAGTAGGGCTAACTTGGCCTGCCATAATTGTGTCGACGACCGACATTAAAATAAGTGTAACTTGCGCTAAAAAAACAGGTAAAGCGAGGGAAAGTAAACGCTTGGCTTCCCAATTGCAAAAGGTCATAAAAACAGCTAGTTGATAAAATAGGGCGTAATTGTAATCTATTGGGGTTTAAATAAAAATCACAGTAGTGAATGATTTTATGAGTTGATACGTTAAACTAGCACTTTGTAATAATTTAAAGTGATTTTATGTTTACAGGAATAGTGCAAACGCAAGCTACGGTGGTCTCTAAGACTCAAACAGACGGTGTTTTACGCTTAGTTGTATCGGTGAGCGATGAGTACGTTAAGCATTTAGATTTAGGCGCAAGTATTGCTATTAATGGCTGTTGTTTAACAGTTGTGCAAGTTGAGCTAAGTAATCACGATGTGGTAGCGCAAGTGCATTTTGATGTGATTGACGAAACCCTAAAGTTAACTAATTTAGGACTGCTTGAGCTAGGTAGTTTAGTTAATTACGAACGCTCTGTTACGTTTGGTACTGAGCTAGGTGGGCATATAGTGTCTGGGCATATTCATTGTACGTCACAAATTTCTCAAATAGTGAAGCTTGAGAACAACTGCAAAATACAACTCAGCTTGCCAAAAGAGTGGCAAAAGTATGTGTTATATAAAGGGTTTGTTGCGATAAATGGCGCAAGCTTAACCGTGGGCGAAGTTGATGAACAAGGTTTTTGGTTACACCTAATTCCGGAAACGCTCGCCATTACAAACATTGGTGCAGCGCAAGTGGGTGACAAGTTTAATATTGAAGTTGATCAGCAAACTTACACTATTGTAAATACGGTAGAAAACTACTTACGCCATCAGGCTTAAGTTAAAATATTTGTTCGTCGTCACTGTCTACGTGTAGCTCTAATTTATTGTTAGCATGATCTATATGCATATTTAAATGAATTGGGTTACAGCAGGCAGTGCAATCTTCTATGTAGTCTTGATCGCCCATGCTTGCGTCTAAGTCTAAATGTATGTGGTGTCCGCAGTGTGGGCACGTTATTCGTTGTGATAAAAAATCTTTCATAATCACTCCAGTTATAAATAATTAAGTTAGATTCAACTTAATCGCTTACAGATGAACGCCTACTTACTCATTAAATATAGTGCTGAAATGCAGCTTATGACACTTATTTTATACCTTCAAACACCAGTTTTTCTATATGTTGTTTAGCTTCAGTAAGATAGTGACCGGCAAAGATGTTAGCGTGATTTAAAATAGGGTATAGCTGGTATATTAACTTACGTTTTTCGTAATTTTGAGAAAGCGGGTAGTGCTGGTTATAGGCGCTATAAAAATCTTTTGGCAGTGGCGCAAATAGTTCGCTCATTGCAATATCCACTTCCCGATCACCATAATAACAAGCCGGGTTAAATACCGTTGGCTCTGCTTTTAAAAAGCCCATATTGCCTCGCCAAAAATCGCCATGCAGTAATGAAGGCTCAACTTGATGACTATGCAGCTGTTCTTTAACGGCATTAATTAAGCGCTCGGGTTCAATAAAGTTAATGCCTTTTTCAGCGAGTAACTGTAATTGCCACCCTATACGTTCTTCGGCGTAAAATACATCCCATTTTTTATGCCAGCGATTAGGTTGTATGGTAGTGGCTATATAGTTGTCTACATCAAAACCAAACATGGCTTGGTCGTGTTTTTGATGCATTTTAGCAAGGCTGCTTCCCATAGTTGCCCACGTGTTGTGGGGTTGTTTATCTAAAACAAGCCACTGTAAAACAATAAACGAAAACTCTATATTTGCACCGGTTGTAATACATTCAGGGACTTTAAAATTACTATTTTGCGCTAAAAGCTTTAAGCCAATAAATTCACTTTCTAAACGCTCGAGTTCGCTTTTTAATGCTATTTTAACGAAGAAGTTATGCGTACCATTGGTAATATGAAATAGTTTGTCGGTATTTGTACTTTGTAATTGGCGTTTATAGGTGTGTTTAAAGTCAAAATTAATGGCTTGGCTGATGTGCTCATTTACTGTTTTCCACATAACAATTGCTCGCCTTTTAAACAGATACTTAAACTATGGCAAAAAGGTATTAATTTAACAATCTAAACGTTGTAAAATTAATGACTATATTGCATAAAAATTACACTTACTGTAATGGAGTAAAAATGAACAAAAGTTTAATAACCAATTTGCTAGCGGGTTTATGTGTTGTTGTAGGTTTTATGTTTAACCAAGCAATTGTGTTATCAGTTGGTTTATTTGCACTTTCTGGCGCGGTAACTAATTTATTAGCGATTCATATGTTGTTTGAAAAAGTCCCGTTTTTATATGGCTCAGGCGTTATAGCGCTTAAGTTTGAAAGCTTTAAAATCGCAATTAGAAACTTAATATTAACGGAGTTTTTTTCAGAGCAAAAAATTAATAATTTACTCAATAAAGCGCAGCCCAATATCGATTTTGAGCCAATAATTAGTAATGTTGATTTAAACCCCGCATTCGACAATTTGTTAGAGGTAATAGAGCAATCTCAGTTTGGTAGCATGCTTGGGATGTTTGGCGGCACAGCAGCAATAGAGCCAATGCGTGAAAAGTTTATTGAAAAAATGCAATTGTCGCTTAGTGAGATTTCCCAAACTGACGACTTTAAAGCATTAGTAAGCCAAACACTCTCACAAGGTAATAGCGCAGAGAGCCTACATAAAACAGTACTTAAATTAGTTGATGAGCGCTTAGATGAGCTTACCCCAAAAATGGTTAAAGAGATTATTCAAACCATGATCCGCGAGCACTTAGGCTGGCTTGTAGTATGGGGTGGTGTGTTTGGTGGTTTATTTGGTTTAATAGCGGCCGTGATTTAAATATAGCTACTGATACCAATTAAAAAACAATCATTCTATCGCATTAAATAGCGCACTCACTGCGTTAAAAGTTGTTCGTGTACGAGTGCATGGATACAGGAGGTAGAGCAATGCAGGGAGCA
>NZ_PJAV01000106.1:0-25821 GCF_002836695.1 Pseudoalteromonas sp. 78C3 | reverse complement strand
CAAATTTAACCTTGAAAGATCAACAGACCTAACACTTACTACATTTTTTTACAGATTAAAGGAACGAATTAACAATATACTACGCTTAATAACAAATAATAATTAGGCCCTAAGGGATGAGAAACGCTTTGCTTAACCATACTTTACTGAGCATAACACTGCTTTTTTGCTGCATTTTTAGCACGTCGAGTATGGCAAGTAACCGCTATTATGCAGATAATACGTTAGAGCCAACCCAAGGCTTTGCGTGGGATTGGAGTGCTGGTGCGGGCTTTTATATTGAAGATTCTTACCTTGTCGGCATTGAGTCTTACGATAAAGGCGTTGAGCTCGACTTAAGTCTTGCTGTTTCCTACGATAAATTTTACCTTGATTTCGATCACAATCAACTCAGTGGCGGCCTTGTAATAGGCTACAGTCTTATAGATAAATTTGATTGGGGCCTAGATATATTAGGCACAAATACTCAAGCTGGATTTGACGAAAAAGGCCTCGGATTTTATAACCATGGTGTTATAAAAGAACTCCAAGGTATAAAAAAACGTAATTACGACTTTGACGTCGGCCTTCGACTTTCTCGTCGATTTGAAAATTCTCAATTCTCTTTTGAATACCTACATGATGTATCTGGCGCGCACAATGGCTGGGTTATAAATAGCTTTTTTAGTCACATTTTGCCGTGGCGAAACTGGGAGTTTAGATCTGGTGTTGGTTTAAGCGCCTACTCTGCTGACTTTACCAATTATTACTTTGGTATTGATAGCGATGAAGCCACCAGCCTTCGCCCGGTTTATAGCAGCAATGCCAGTACTAGTATTATTTTTGAGTTCCATGCTGAGTACCCAATAAGCCAAGATTGGGTGTTTTTATCCGGCTGGCTTACCACATGGTTTTCAAAAGAGATTGACGACAGTCCAATTATTTCCCAAGGATATCAACACAAAGCCAAGGTAGGCCTACGTTATGTATTTTAGATGGATCTGTGTATTACTGATCTTCCCCAGTACTTTTACTGTTAAAGCTCAGGAACCTCCTGAAGCACTTATAGCAGTTCCAGACACCTGCGTTGCATTGCGCGAAGGGCGAAATTGCTATGCTGACGTAACGCTAACGTGGGAGCAACCTATCATTGGTAATTACTGCCTACGTGACGCCACCTCAAAGTACATAATGCAATGTTGGCTCAAGCAACAGAGCGGTACCTTTAATTATGCATTTGATTCACAGCAAAGTATTTCATTTGAACTATTTGACAGCAATACCTCTAAAATAATTAGTATTGCCGAAGTAAAGCTTCAATGGGTATATCAAAACAGGCAAAAAAAGCGCCGCTGGCGACTATTTTAATACCAATCGCATTAAGGATATTTTCATGGATAACTATGGCACTATTTTACTCGTTGAAGACGATGTATCACTTGCTCAATGGGTTGCTGAATATTTAACAGAGCAAGGCTACACAACGCATGTTTGTCACAGAGGTGACGAAGTAATTAGCCAAGTCAAAACGTTAAATCCAAATATCGTGCTCCTTGATATTATGCTTCCAGGGCAAGATGGTATAAGCGTGTGTAGAGAACTTCGTAGTTTTTATAATTCGCCCATTATAATGCTCACCGCACGCGATGAAGAAATGGATGAGGTCATTGGTCTAGAAGTAGGTGCAAGCGACTACATAATGAAACCTGTACGCCCTCGTGCATTGCTAGCGCGTATAAAAGCAGCCCTTCGCCAAAATAATGAGCCAAATACTCCACACGTTAAGGAGAGTGTTATTAATGTTGGTGCGCTTAGTATTGATACCGAATCTAGAAATGTAAAACTCAACGAGCAAGACGTAAACATATCAAGTGCTGAGTATTTACTGCTTCATTACCTTGCGAGCAATGCAGGCCAAGTGGTCTCGCGTGACGCTGTATTTAAAGCAACCAAAGGCAGAGAATACGATGGGCTTGATAGAAGTGTTGATGTACTTATTTCTGCACTTCGTAAAAAGTTTAATGATGATCCACAAAACCCTGAAAAAATTAAAACTATTTGGGGCCGTGGATATTTACTTGTTTCTACTGCGTGGTAATAAAGTGATGAATAAATAAATGAAAAAGTTTTATATATCGCTTCTAGGCAGTGCACTTTTATCTATTGTGGTATTGGGCTGGCTTATTGATGCTTTTAGTCAACAAGCGCATACCCCACAGGATGAATTTAGTCAGCAAAGTAAAATGATCATGGGTTTTAGCAAGCAGTTAGCTAACATACCCACATCTGAGCGCAGCGATTATGTAAAACAACTGGCGCTAGAGTTTGATGTTTTAATTGATTACAAACCTAATGAATCACTTGCTTTACCGCCTTCTTTATTATTACAAATGCACACGCCGGGTGGGCTGATTTTAGAAGATCAGCAAGGCTTTTATATGCTTTATAGCAGCGCTGTTTTAAATCCTTTTCACTTATCAATGCGTTTAGATAAAATTTTTGATAGCGAGCAACATAATGACATTATATTAACCTTGCTCTTTTACGCAGGCCTATGTGTATTTATGGGGTTTATTATTGCGCCCTTAGCTAAACGATTAACCGTGTTAAATGAAGCCGCTAAAAAGTTTGCCTCTGGTAATGTTCAAGCCCGAATAAAAGTATCGCATTTTACTTACATAAAAGACGTAGAGCTTACCTTTAACCGCATGGCCAGCCAAATAGAGAAACTTGTCGCCGAAAACAAGCTAATGGCCTCAAGTTTATCTCATGATATACGCACCCCTATCGCGTGCCTGCGATTTGGTTTAGATGCGGCATTAGATAGCCATGATGAGCAAAAAGTAAAACAGTATTTAACCCGTATGGAAAATGATTTAGACCATATGGAATCGATGCTTAGTAGCTATTTAGCATTTGCTACTTTAGAGCAAAATGCTAATAAGCTGACCTATTCATCAACAAACATTAAGTCCTACCTTGAAGATATTTTAGTGCAACTTGCACCAAAACTTGAAATGCAAATGCTCAACGTACAACTCAATAGTACCGATAAAATAATAAATGCAGATCTTCACTGGCTTGCTCGCGCAATTACTAATTTATTAACTAACGCATGTGATTTTGCAAGCCAACATATTTACTTAAGCGCAAAGTTACACGAGCAACAGCTTATAATAACAGTAGAAGATGACGGCCCGGGTATCGCTCGAGAAAATTTTAGTAATGTATTTAGCCCATTTTTTAGGGAAGAAGATCACCGTAACAGAGCTGATAAAAGTTACGGCCTTGGTCTAGCTATTGTTGAAAAAGTAGCCGACTGGCATCATGGCAGTGTTAAAGTAAGTAAAAGTACCCAGCTAGGTGGTGCGTGTTTTACTCTCACTATTGCACAGCATCATAATTCGTAAAGCAATAGTTACAGACTGTAATTAACAATTATTAAACAAAATCAACTCGTTATTTTAAACGACTCGATAACAACAATTAAAATCGATGGTTATAACACACACTTTACTTATTAAATTGTGCTAGATCAGCAAATAAGCACTTTTTATTTTTTAACATTTCCAGTAGATTGTCACCGCCGTCACACAATAGAGAAGTACAATAATATGAGCGCAGTTAGAGGCGAGTTCAGCTCTCGCTTTGGTTTTATTATGGCCGCCGCGGGTTCTGCCGTTGGTTTGGGCAATATTTGGGGATTCCCTACACAAACAGCAAGTAATGGCGGTGCTGCATTTTTAGTCGCATATTTAGTGCTTGCGTTCTTTTTAGCCTACCCCGCTTTAATGGCTGAACTTATGATTGGTCGTCATGGCCAAGCAAACGCGGTTTCATCACTTCAAAAAATATCTAATAAGCCATGGCAAAAACACTTTGCCTTTATTGTTGGTTTTGGCGGTATTTTATGTGCTGGCTTTATATTAAGTTTTTACGCGATTGTTGCCGGTTGGATGCTCAGCGCTACAGCTGAACCCATAGCTACTCTTGTCGGTGCCGACACAGCATCGACATGGCTAAGTGAACAATCACTTACCCGAAACATTATATTCACTCTCGTCTTTATCGTACTAACTGTCGCTATTATCAGTAGAGGCGTTGAGAACGGTATTGAAAAATGGTCAAAACGTTTAATGCCCGCTCTTTTGGGGATTTTATTTGCACTTATTGCTTATGTAATGACCCAAGATGGCGCAATGGAAGGTTTAAAGGCTTACTTAGTTCCTGATTTTTCGTCTATTTTTGACGCAAAACTATTAGTTAGCGCACTAGGACAAGCTTTTTTCTCTTTATCGTTAGGTACTAGCGTAATGATTATTTACGGCTCGTACATTAGCAAAAAAGAAAATCTTGTTTCTTTAGGTGCCTATGTAACCCTTATTGATGTATTTATAGCCTTTGTAGCGGGTTTACTGATTATTCCGGCTATGTATGTAGCGCAAGCTCAAGGCGTTGAAATATTCTCGGCCTCAACAGGTAAATTACTCTCTGAAGATACGTTAGTGTTTCAAGTACTCCCTGCTTTATTTGATGGAATGGGCGAAGTTGGCTTATTTGTGGGCTTTTCATTTTTTGCGTTAATGAGTATTGCCGCTTTAACGTCATCTATTTCAATGTTAGAGGCGCCAGTATCATACACTGTAGAACGCTTTGGGATGAAACGCGTTCAGGCAACCTGGTTGATTGGAGCTTTAATTGCTATCGTTAGCATTATAATTGTGTGTAACCTTAGCAGCTTATTTGGCTTAGTGATTACTTTAACTACAAAAGTAGCTCAACCTTTGCTTGGCCTGATGTGTTGTATATTTGTAGGCTGGATTTGGTACAGAAGCTCATTACTTAAAGCAATTAAAGAAGGTAATCCTGAGGTCCATAACACATTGTTTTGGAAAATATGGCCTTGGTATACCAAGTTTGTGTGTCCACTTGCTATTGGTATGGTGTTTTTACACTCACTCTTGAGCTAAATAATACCTTAACCTTAAAATAGTCTTAAATTAAAATAGCCCACATTAGTGGGCTTTTTTATAGCTGCTTAAATTGGATTTATTTAGTGAGTTTTAAAATCATATCTTGATGAGGTATACCGTCTTCTAAATATTCACTTTTATAATCCTCAAAGCCAAAAGAGCGGTAGAAATCAAGCAAGTAAGTTTGTGCACCTATATAAATATCTCGCTCAGGCCATTGTGCTTTGCAGCAGTCTATAGCTTTAGTAATAAGTAAAGTAGCATACCCATTACCACGCGCTCCTTCACTCACTAGCACGCGACCTATTGCGCTGTATTGCTCACTTTTGTCATAACAACGCGCATAAGTTTGTAGTTGCTCATTATCCAATGTATATAAATGCTGTGTATTTAAAGCAATATCTACATCATCAAGTTCAGGGTAAGGACATTTTTGCTCTACAACAAACACATCAACCCGCCCACGCATAATAGTAAAAAGAGTCTGTGTATCAAGAGCGTCAAACTGCTCACATTTAAACTGCATATTAAATCCTATAAGCAAAAAACCCAGCTTAGGCTGGGTTTATTAAAATCACTCGTTAGCTTAGTTAGCTTATACTAAGTAAATAAGCGCTCTAGCTGATCACACAACTGCGATAGATTCACATGATCGTGCTCTATGGTCAAATCTACATAACCATCGCCTTTAAAGGCTCTGTCTAGCTCTATAAGCACATGTGTTTTATGTGCCTCTGGTACAAACGATAATTCAATCTCCTGAATGCCAAATAAGCTGCGGCTATTAGGTTTATACTCAAGTTCTTGGTAACACCCAGATAATGACTGAAAAGTTGAAGCCCGTAAGTGGCCTTTTTCTACGTCAGCTTTCATTAAACTAAAACCTAACTTTTCCATCGCTTGCATACACGTTTTAACCGCTTCATTAGGGTAAATGTGTAAATGATCTTTATCTGTTGGGTCAAGTGCTAAGTCTATATCTAGGCCTGTTTCTAGCCATACATGTGATTGATTATAACCTGCATTAATTTCTGTAATAGGTGTTTCAGAATGAAGACGTGCTTCAAAAGGGATGTTTTTAACTTCGCCTGGCTCAATTGTACCAATATCTGTAATTCGCCATTGCTCAATTACATGATTAGTAAAATAATCGCCATCATCACCCGCAACTTTAACACGAGTCATTAATAATAAATCTAAGCCTGCGATATCTTGGCTAACATCCCCTGCTGTGATAACTATTTGTGCGTTAAAAAGTTGACCTGGTTGTAGGTGTTCAGTTTCTAAAATAGTGTCTACTTTTGCAGCACCAATACCTACCGACGCTAAAATCTTTTTAAACATATCTCTCTCCTTAAGCTGAGCTGCTCTATTATTTGCTCTGGCTTAAACTTCTTCGTTATCGCATCTTAACCATATTTAAAAGCTAATGTCAGTGAAAAAATGTTATTTACATACTATTTACGATTAAATAAGTGTTTAATGCGCATTTTTCATACGCAGCAAGGCAAGTAATTGATTAGACGCGTTCATTTTTAGGTCTATTATATTTTCAATGGCATAAATTTTTCGTTACACTGCAACACCAAATGAAGTGATATTAAGAATTATGGAACTAATCTATTTTGCTGCCGCGTTTGTTTGTGGTTTTGCCGTTTATCAATTAAAACTACCTCCTCTTATTGGATTTTTATTAGCAGGCTTTGCTTTAAATTTATCAGGATATAAAAGTACAGAGTTGCTCGATACAATTGCAGCACTTGGCGTTACCCTTCTTCTTTTTAGTATTGGCTTGAAACTTAAAGTTAACAGTTTAATTAAACCTCAAGTTTGGGCACCTGCAACATTGCATATCATTTTTAGCAGTGCGTTATTTAGTGGTTTTATGCTATTACTTGGCGTATTCGCTATTCCACTATTTGTTGATTTAAGTTGGCAAAGTGCTTTATTAGTTGGGTTTGCGCTTAGCTTTTCAAGTACTGTATTTGCAGTAAAAGTGCTTGAAGAACGCGGGGAAATGGCAAGCTTACACGGTAAAATAGCCATTGGTATATTGGTAATGCAAGATATCTTTGCTGTTATCTTTTTAGCTATTAGCACCGGTAAAGTCCCAAATTTATGGGCAATTGCACTAATAATTGCTTTGCCTTTATTACGACCTGTAATGTATGGCGTATTGAACCGATCTAAACATGGTGAACTATTACCATTGTTTGGTTTTTTCTTTGCTCTAGTTGCTGGTTATCATGCATTTGAATTTGCAGGCCTAAAAGGCGATTTAGGTGCACTAATAATAGGAATGATGTTTGCCCCTCATAAAAAGGCAGGCGAGCTATCAAAATCCCTGCTTAATTTAAAGGACATATTGCTAGTTGGCTTCTTCTTAAGTATTGGTTTGAGCGCAGAGCTAACCACTAACTCCTTGATTGTTGCTATTATACTTATTTTAGTATTACCCGTTAAAATAGCGCTTTATTATGTGTTCACTAATATATTTAAACTACGCGCGCGTACATCATTACTTACTGCTTTTAGCTTATCTAACTACAGTGAGTTTGGTTTAATTGTATGTGCAGTGGCTGCAACTACAGGCATGATCACCTCTGAATGGCTAGCTGTAATGGCAATTGCTGTTTCTATTACCTTTATAATTGCCTCCCCATTAAATAAACGTTCAAACGAGTTGTACGTCAAAATTGAGCACTGGTTATTAAAGTTCGAAAGCAAAACTCGTTTAGCTGAAGAGCTACCTGTTAACCTTAACGATACTAGAATAGTCATTTTTGGTATGGGACGGATTGGTACTGGTGCTTATGAGACTATTAACGCAACTCACCCAAATGTTGTTGCAGGTATAGATATAAAACCTGAGGTGGTAGATAAGCACGTAAACAGAGGCCGCAACGTCTTAATTGCTGATGCAACCGACCCTGACTTTTGGCAACGAGTAAATCACTCGCAAGTAGAAATGGTTATGCTTGCAATGCCAAAACACATGCAAAATATTTTTGCCTTAGAGCAACTACAAGCCTCCGGTTATAAAGGCCAAGTAACAGCTATTGCAAACTACCCTGATCAACAAAAAGAACTAGAAGAAATGGGTGTTCATTCTACTTATAACTTTTACCTAGAAGCCGGTAGTGGTTTTGCAGAGCACGTTAAAGAAGAGCTATTTAACGAATAATTACTTTTTATAACGTCTATAAATAACAAGGCCTTAATCCATTAAGGCTTTGTTATTAGTTTTTAAATAAAAAGCAATTCTATTTACATTCCTTTACAAGCCAATTCACCACAACAATAAAAAACAGGTAGACTAACTGTGTTGGTTAAATAAGAACCCATGTTCTAATAATAACTTAATTAGATCCCAGCTAATTAAAGTTCAACTAGGTTTGTATCAATCAACATAAAATTATTAAATCAGAGGGTCTACTCCCTCGCAAAATAGGCTGTTTCTTGCCCGTCACAGCCTATTTTATATCTCTAAAATCCCTTACACTTACGCATACTTTAAATACATAAGTAGTTTTTATGGATCCAAAACAACTAAAAATAGCGATAAATACCATAATGCCGTTTGGAAAATATGCAGGACGGCCATTGTTGTTACTGCCAGAGCCTTATTTAGTCTGGTTTAATCAGCAAGGGTTTCCTGACTCAAAACTAGGTAGTCAACTTGCGATGATGTATGAGGTAAAACTAAATGGCCTTGAGCAAATGTTAATGCCATTACTTGAAAAAAATAAAAATAGTTGAGAACTTTTTTAAGCACCTGCGGTCTATTATATTGCTACTTGTTGATTTTGGTTTTTAACCGCAAAAAAAGCGCCTTTAGGCGCTTTTTTTATGTCTTTAATTTGAGGGGTAAATATACAATAAATTTAGCACCACCTAAACTTGAGCTTTCTGCTTTACACTCTCCTTGGTGCCACGACACAATTTTAGCAACTATAGCGAGTCCTAAACCAAAACCACCGGTATCCTTGCCTCTACTTTTATCTAGTCGAGTAAAAGGTTTAAATACATTTTCTCGCTCAGCGGGAGCTATCCCCTCACCATCATCTTCAACAATCAATACGATGTGTTTTGTCTCTTGTAGCAATGAAATTTTAACTTGTTTATGAGTGTATTTGAGCGCATTGCCAATTAAATTTTGAAATACTCGCGCCATAAAGTGACTATCACAGTAATAATTTAAATGCTCAGGGAGGTTTACAGAGAGCGTTGTTCGGGCTTCAAAGTTTAGCTTTTCAACAGTTGTTTTTACCAGCCCAGCTAAGTCACAGTTTATTGGCTGTAAACTAGGTTGTTGAGAGTCTAATCGCGCGTATTCAAGCATTTCAGAAACTAGTGACTCAAGCTCGCTAATGTCTGTTTGCATATTTGTTAGGTATTTCTCACCTTTTTCGTCAAGCATTTGTTCTTGCAGCATTACTATTGCAAACTTTAAACGTGCTAGTGGTGTTCTAAACTCATGCGACACCGATGAGGTAAGTTCTTGCTGCGCACTAAGTAAAAACTCAATACGTTGCTGCATTACCTTTAATGTATCAGTAATAGGTAAAAAGAAAGACTTAGAAGAGTCATTTAGTTGAAAGTCTTGCAAACCCTCTACCGCTTCACACGCTTTACGTAGCTTTGCAAAGTCGCGCCATAGTAAAAAACTCCACAGCCCAACAGGTATACCTACAATAATAAGTAGTAATAAATACGGCCAAACAGAAGATAATTCCTGCGTTAATACACCTACCGGTCCTACTTGAAGTAATGAATCATTACCGAGATCTACATACCAAACAATGCGTTGTTGCTTATCGTACAAGTATAAGTAGTGGTTTTGGTTGAGCTGCGATTGTTGTTTTTGAGGGAGTATTAAATCACGTCGTTCAATAACTTTACTTTCAAAGTTGTGCTTTAATTTTTTAAGACCATTTGGAGTTTGTGAGAGCAACCAGAGTGATTGCCCAAACTCATCATCTAAGAAGACCTGTTGTTGCGACTCTTCGTAAGGCCACAATTGCTCTATAACACCGCTTACTACAAACAAAGAAACGATGATATATAAATATAAGCTGGTAAACAGTTTTCCCATTAAAGCCGACTAACCTTAAATAGTTCTAAAGATCCCATGCATCAGAAACAAATAAGTAGCCTTGTCCCCATACAGTTTTTATACGATATGGCTTATCGCTGTTGTCGCCTAATTTTTTACGAATTCGTGATACGCGTACATCCACCGTTCTATCAAGTCCATCGTATTGGCGACCAATCATATGTTGGTGCACATGTTCTCGACTTAGTACTTCACCCGCATTTGACGCTAATAGCCATAATAACTCAAACTCGTGCGAAGTTAATACAATCTCCGAATCACTTAGTTTTACAATACGACTTGTTTTATCAATGACTAAATCACCAAACTGGAGCTCTTCGCTTGATTTTACTATGGGTTGTCCACGACGCAGTAATGCATTAATTCGCGCTAGTAATACACGTGGCTCTGCTGGTTTTATTACATAATCATCAGCGCCAAGCTCTAAACCAAGCACTTGGTCGAAGTCTTCACCTTTAGCAGTCAACATTAAAATTGGTAGAGTAAACTTATCTCTCACTTGGCGGCAAACGCTAAAGCCATCTTTACCTGGCAGCATAACGTCTAAAATCATTAAATCGGGTGTATTGTTTTCTAGGTAATTAAACACTTCGTCACCACGGTCTAATACTTCGACTTCAAGGCCATTATGTTCAAGGTAATCTTTTGTTAGTTGTTGTAAACCGAGATCATCTTCAACAAGTAAAATTTTTGGCATTAGTTGCTCCTAAATTAAAAAAAGCTCCACGGAGAGCGAAGCCTACGCCTATTTTTTTTAGCATGGGCGCTTTGTACTTCAACCTGTGTTTTTGCTATTAACACACCCGTATGAGGATTGATTAAGGAGTATATGGTCTCCACCTGAACACGCGCTTTATAATTAAATTGCCCAGAAAGTTGTTGCTCCCAGCATTGAAGCCGTTGCTCTTGCTGATACAAACAGACATCACTGTAGGCGTTTAATTGCCATTTAAATTGTAAATCAAGATCGCAAAAACCCTGCTGTTCAGAGACAACGCAGACTTTTGGAGAAACGCTAAAAAAAGGGGGTTGTGCCACACTAAAACCACTAAAAAAAGTGGTAATAAAGACAACTAATATTAAATACTTCATATTAAAAAGTACGATCGAATCCTATAAATGCAGTCATTGAATAAGTACGTTCAAAGAGCGGACTGCCATCCATAGCCGAATAGTCGTAATATGCTACATGAAAACGAAGAGAGTCAGCCTTACCCAGTGGCCAACGGGCGTCGATTTTAGCATAAGGTTGCCAACTACTACCAACGTCTATTTTGCCAAATTGAGTTTCACCCTCATTAAGTCCATAAAAATAGCTATTTAGTTCCGCAGATTTATAGTTTATTCCAAGTGTTGGCTTTATTTTGAGCTTTCCTAGCGCAGTATGATACTGCCACTGCAATGCTGCGCGTGCACCTCGATAAACATCGGTTATATCATGCAGAGCCTGAACCGAAAAAACATGGTCTTCATTTACATAGTGATATGCAATACCCGCATCCAGTGCAATTTGCCGTTTATGTAAATTATCAATATCAACATAGCGAGAGGACGAGGCTTCATCTTGCATTACGAACTGATTGTTGAGAGTACTGCTTTGTAGTGAAAATACATTTTTAGGGTGCCAGTCTATAAAAAAGCGAGACTCAGAGTTGAGTTCACCAACTAGATTAAAGTGATGCTTAGGGGTTTGCAAAAATGAATAACCAATACGGCCATTATCAAAAAACCATTGCTCTGCATAAAACGCAACTTGAGGAATAAGCACGAGCGGAATATTATCTCCACCATGCAAAGGGTTGGTTATAACTCCAGCCCCCACGCTTAAACTCAAATGCAGACGATCGGTTGTTATATCTTGCTCTGTATAATCGTCAGCATGCTTGCTTGCCTGTGTTGCTTGCACCGAAAGGCAAACAAACAAAGTGCTAAAACATAGAGCTGTTAATAATGAGAAGGCATACCGCATCAGCGTAAATCAAAGTATCAAAATAAGTGAGTTCCCCATACTAGCAAGGTCTTTTTAAACTAGCTCTAGCTGGTTACAATTATTCACAATTTGTATACAAAAATGTTAACTTTATGCTTTTCGGACTATTTATCTTTCAAGGTAGTTGTGTCTAAGGATTGTACTTTGAGTTGCTTGTGTAGTTTTTAACTAATAGTACCTTAAGATACTTTGAAAATGAGGCACTACGTAGCAAATGCAATTATTCAAATAAAAAATTACTAAGAGCTAACTCGCTACAGCTCTATTGGGTTTTACCTGCTTGTTTACCAAAACTGAAGTTGGATTAAATCGCCCTAAATTGAGCGGCTTTAACCCAAATAAATCAAAAACCTCTGGTACTTATTAAATATCAGGGGCTATTTCTATACGATTTCGTCCATGTGTTTTGGCAATGTATAAGGCTCTATCTGCACGCTCAACTAAAACAGAACTATTTGTAAATGGCCGTAAAATTGCTAAGCCAAAACTTGCTGAAATAGCACGTTTTGCAGTTACATCATGCTTTTTACGAATCGCCAATTTTGCTATTGCTAAACGAATACAATCTGCAAATGCTATTATATCGTTAATAGTGTCAAAGTAGGCTGTTATGCAAAACTCCTCGCCACCATATCTATACACATTTGCAGCTTCAGTTGTATTTTCTCTCACTTTTTTAGCAACTAGCCTAAGCACTTCATCACCCTTTTGATGGCCAAAATCATCGTTAAAGCGCTTAAAATGATCAATATCAAACATAATGAGTACGGCAAGAGAGTCTTCTTGCGCTTGCTCTGAGTATTCGAGGCAAAAGTTTACAATATCAGAATCAAACTTACCTCGATTATAAAAACCCGTAAGCGTGTCGGTATCGGCTGCTTCCTTTGAAATATTGAGTGCTTCTTTTAAATCTTTTATTTCATTGTAGGCAACGGCTAATTTAGTCTGAAACTCCCGAGCATAATCTTGCATTGCAATAGAATCGTCGGTTAAACGCTCAACACAACCTAGTATCTCATTGTAAGAGTTTACATCAACAAGCATATTTAATTCATTTTGTGAGTCAACTAAACTCGTCGTAAAGCTTTTAGAGTGATCAAGCGTTATGCTTATATCTTGCTGAACTTGCTCCATAGTTGTATGAAATTTTTCAGTCATTTCTTGAAAAAAAACGAGATCATCTTGCGTTAAATGTTTATCAAAAATTTCTTTTGCTTTGTCTTGTGAACATGTTTGTTGCAGAGCAATAACATGGTCTAACTCAGCATTTAATGAAGGTTTGTTTCCTTGAATATAACAGTACCAAATTGCATAGTTGATGGGTGTAACCGGCATTCGGTATTTTACCATCAAAGGAATCGCCTTTTTTAGGCATTGAGCAGAATGAGCAAGTGATACGGCGTGGTTCATAAATAAACTCTCAAGCGTCATTGTTTTTATTATTAGCGCTCAATGTTAAGTAATAGTAAACTTATACGCAACCTATATTCATACTATTTAACTAACTTGCTTATTCTCTGCGCGCATTAAATCGCTTTTGCATCTAAAGTTTGCGCAATATTCCACAAAGCACTGATTGCAGGGTCATTTAACTCTTTCCTTAATACTGCCAAACCAATATCAAACCCATCAGGCGCTTGCATTTTTGGTGTTAGTATTTGTACTTTGTCTTGCAGCGGGCTGTTATCTAGCACTATTTTAGGGACCATTGCGACACCTAATCCTAAGCTCACCATAGATACCATTGCTTCGTGCCCAGCAACTTGTGCGTAAATTTTCCCGTGAATATTATTTTTGCGCCACCAGTGTTCTAACCTTTGGCGAGAAAAACCTTGTTCTGGCACAATAAATTCTAAATCAGACCAATTAATGTCATCACCATTCTGCGTTAGTTTTTGTGTGATCGGGCATTGAATTTTTGGTCCAATTAATAAAAGTGGAGAATGCCCTATATCTACAAAAGCAATTTGCGCCGGTAACTTATTTGGCTTAGCTGCAATAGCCATTAATTCATGCCCATCTAACACACGGTTTATAGCAAGTGCAGGGTCGCCTGTATTTAATGTTATTTCTATATACTGATGCTGCGCACGAAGTTGCTCTAATATTTGATGTAAAAAACTATAAGATGCAGTAACCGAGCAATAGATACTTACTTTGCCGTAAATATGTTGTTGTGGGTCTTTCACATTCGTTTTAAAACGCTGCCAATTAGCAAGCGTTGCTGTGGCGTAATCAATAAATGACTCACCCTCACGCGTTAATTTAACACTGCGGTTATCGCGTACAAATAATGCAACACCTACCTCTTCTTCCAAGTGTTTTATATTGCGGCTCAAAGTGGGTGCGCTTATATGACAAAGCTCGCTTGCGCGCCCAAAGTGAAGTGTTTTAGCCAGTGCTAAAAAGTAGTTTAAATGTTTATGATCCATGCCAAACCCAGTATTTCATATTGTGAAACACTTTAATTCAAATATATCATTTTACGCAAGCAACGATTTTACATATGGTGTTTGTAAGCGCAATAAACATTGCGCATCTAACAAACATGACTTTATAGGACACTAACAATGGCGAATTATTTCAATACCTTACCTTTACGCGAGCAATTAGCGCAATTAGCGCAATGTGAATTTATGGACGCAGGCGAATTTGCCGATGGCGTTGACGCACTTAAAGGTAAAAAACTAGTTATTGTAGGCTGTGGCGCACAAGGTTTAAACCAAGGCTTAAACTTACGTGACTCTGGTTTAGATGTTTCTTACACATTACGTGCTTCAGCTATTTCTGAGCGTCGCCAATCATTTTTAAATGCATCTGAAAACGGTTTTACTGTTGGTACTTATGAAGAATTAATTCCTACAGCTGACGTAGTACTTAACTTAACGCCAGATAAACAACATACCGCTGTAGTAAGTGCAATTATGCCACTTATGAAAAAAGACTCTACCCTTGCTTACTCTCATGGCTTTAATATCGTTGAAGAAGGAATGCAAGTACGTGAAGACATTACTGTAATCATGGTTGCGCCTAAGTGTCCTGGTTCTGAAGTACGTGAAGAATACAAACGCGGTTTTGGTGTACCAACTCTGATCGCAGTTCACCCAGAAAATGACCCTCAAGGTCTTGGTTTAGCACAAGCTAAAGCGTATGCAGCGGGTACTGGCGGACATCGCGCAGGTGTACTTAAATCATCATTTATTGCTGAGGTTAAGTCTGACCTAATGGGCGAGCAAACCATTTTATGCGGCATGTTACAAACTGGCTCTATTTTATGTTTTGATAAAATGGTAGAAAAAGGCGTTGATGCGGGTTATGCATCAAAACTAATTCAATACGGCTGGGAAGTAATTACCGAAGCACTTAAGTACGGCGGCGTTACTAACATGCTTGACCGCCTTTCAAACCCAGCAAAAGTAAAAGCGTTTGAACTAAGTGAAGAGCTAAAACTAATTATGCGTCCGCTTTATAATAAGCATCAAGATGACATCATCGACGGTACTTTCTCACGCACTATGATGGAAGACTGGAATAATGATGACATAAACTTACTTAAATGGCGCGCAGAAACAGCAGAAACTAACTTTGAAAAGACCCCTGCTGGCGATGTAGAAATCTCAGAACAAGAATTTTTTGATAACGGTATTTTAATGGTAGCAATGGTTAAGGCAGGTGTTGAACTTGCATTTGAAACCATGACAGCAGCCGGCATTATCGAAGAGTCAGCTTACTACGAGTCATTACACGAAACGCCATTAATCGCCAATACTATTGCGCGTAAAAAGCTTTTTGAAATGAACCGTACTATCTCTGATACTGCAGAATACGGCTGTTATTTATATAACCATGCATGTTTACCATTACTTGCTGATTTTATGAAAAACGTAGATACAGACATTATCGGTAAAGGCCTTGGCGATCACAGTAACCAAGTTGATAACCAAACATTAATTCAAATCAATGCCGCACTGCGTGAACACCCTGTTGAAAAAGTAGGTGCTAAATTACGTGGCTACATGTCAGCAATGAAAAAAATTGTTTAACCCTAAACAATAAAAGTTTCGCTTGTTAGAAACCAAGCCCGTATGCTTTTTGCATGTGGGCTTTTTTATGCCTGTTAATAAAACTTTAACCAATCTGGTATATCTTTGCCTATTCTGCTTAGCCAATATTTAGTTCCAAATAAATAATGTGCTAATATGTTTTTCTATTTAGTTGTAAAATTAATTAATATCATGACGATACAAAATCTTTCGATCACTCAAAAAATCACAGCTTTAGGCAGTGTTATTGCTATATGCGTAGCCGCACTGATTGGTTTGACTTCCCTACACAGCTCAGAGGATATTATTGAGCGACGTATGATTGAGTCAGAGCTCCCTAGTAAACTGCAAACAATCAGCAATCACATAGGCGGTGAAATCAACGAGTTACTCGGTGCTGCTCAGCAACTATCATCAAACGAATTTATTTTACAATGGGCTCAATCAAACAACCAAGACGATACATTACTATTAAAAGAATTAAATCGCGTTGCCCAGCAATACGATTTAGCCACAGCATCTTGGGCAAATAGAGACACTGCACAGTACTGGAACCAGAATGGGTTTTTGCGTGTGTTAAAAAACGATGCAGCCGATGGCTGGTTCTTTGCTTTTAAGCAATCAAAACAACCTTACTCTATCAGTATTTATCAAGAGTCAGCCAATGATGTGAAAATGTTTGTAAATCATCAGCAGGCTAATGGTACTGGTTTAGCAGGTCTTGCAAAAAGCATCACTGATATGCAAAAGCTATTACAGCAATTTAAAATTGAGCAAACAGGCTTTGTATTCATTGCAGATAAAAGTGGATTGATTCAGCTTCATAAAGATGCAAGTAAAGTAGCTAAAGCAAATATTGATGATTTATATACTGCAAATATCCACAGCCAACTATTTAATAGTAATGGCTTTGCACTAGAAGAAATTAATTTAAATGGCGAACCGACACTTGTAGCTGCTATGCCTATTAAAAACACCGATTTATATGTTGTTGCTCAAGTGCCAAAAAGTGAAGTCTTCGCAAGCGTAAACACCCTGCAATGGCAAATATTTACTTTTACGGTAATTACAGCATTAGTTGCGAGTTTAATCAGTTATTTGCTTGCTCGCTCACTTTCATCTCCACTTTCTAAAATGGCTGAGTTATTTTCACGCCTAGGCTCTGGCGATGCAAATTTAGCGTACCGCTTACCAGAATCGAGCCAACCAGAGCTTAACAATCTAAGTAACGGCTTTAACCAGTTTATAAATAAAATAGAAACAGCGATTACTCAAGTTGCCAGCGAAAGTCACGATATTAGAAAAAGCTCTGATCATGTATTTGAACAAGCAAAACGGAACTCCCAAGCAATAGACAACCAAAAAGAACAAACAATATCTGTCGCAGCAGCAATCAACGAAATGGGCGCTACAGTACAAGAAATAGCGCAAAGCGCAGCAAATACAGCTAAGTTAACCGATAACAGCCGCGAAAACACCATTCAAAGTCACAAACAAGTACTCCAAAGCCAAGCAACTATATCAGCCCTTGCCAGCGATATTGATGGCATAACAGAGCAAGTTACTTTGCTTTCTAAAAAAACGGTTGATATTGCAAGTATTGTTGACTCAATTAGAGGCATATCGGATCAAACTAATCTACTTGCTTTAAATGCTGCAATTGAATCTGCTCGCGCAGGTGAACACGGACGCGGCTTTGCTGTTGTTGCTGATGAAGTACGTGCACTGGCAAACCGTACATCGCAATCAACCACCGAAATTCAATCTATGATTGAAGAACTTACAAAAATATCTGATGATGTAGTTAATGATATTAGCCAATCGAAAGATAAAGCTCAGCAAAGCGTTGGTGCAATGCAAAGCTCTGTTGAATTACTTGATACGATAACCGAAACAGCAAATCAAATAAACGATATGGCTACGCTTATAGCGACTGCAACTGAGCAGCAAAGTAATGTGGTTGCCGACGTAAGTCGCAATATTGAGCAAATTAGCGAAATTAGCGATAAAGCAATGAGCGAACAAATCAATACAGAGCAAGCGATTCGCGACTTAGCCAACAGTGCACAAACACTTGATGCGCTTGTAGCTACCTTTGAAAAGCATCGCTAAGCGACTCTAATATTACACGCCAGCTATGAGCAAAAACTATATTCGAAGATAGTTTTTGCTCATAACGAATATGCTTAATTTACACAAACTAAGTACTTTTGCTATCGCCAGTATTAAATGCTGAAACGTACGCTTCCTTTTTAGCTCTAGGGAGCTTTTTTAATTGATACTCAAGCTTACTTGCTTCACTTTTATTACCTACTTGTTGTTGATGGATAAGTAAAAGAGGCCCTTTTCCTCTAAGGTTTTTAGCCCCTTTACCAGCTTGATGAGTTGCAAAGCGTTTTTCAACATTAGTCGTGATCCCTGTATACCAATGACCAAATCGTGTTTCAACTATATATAAAAACCAAGTAGACTCAGTTTTTAAAATATTCGTTTCAATATGCTGTAAACTTTTTTCATTATCAGTGGTCAAAACATTACCTTAACGCCCTTAACATAAAACAATTGCTTAAAAGGGTTTTACCTTCAGTGACTAATCGGTATCATGCAGATTATAAAAAATAAGGATCACAACTAACAATGCAGTCGTTAAAAACTTTTTCTCTTTGGCTTATCGTCGCTTTAACACTTAGCTCAGCAGCAGGTTGCTCTAGCTGGGTATACCGAATTAACATTCCACAAGGCAACTTTTTAGAGCAATCGGATGTTGAAAAACTTCGTGTAAATATGACCCGAGAGCAAGTTGTTTATGTATTAGGTAGACCTATTGCCGAGGACGCCTTTGATAACAATACTTGGCGCTATATTTACAGCTTTAATAAAGGCCGTAAAAACGAACAAAATAAAGAGTTAGTAATTAACTTTGAAAATGAAAAGTTAGTTTCAATCTCAGGTGATTATGACCAACCTGAAAACTTTACTACACCGCTAGAGCAATAAACGTCTCAGGTAGTAAAAAAGGTGAGCATGGCTCACCTTTTTTATTGGTTTACTTAAAAAGCTTTTACCATTTTAAACGACGTTAGCGTGTGATTTAATCTGTTAAATTGTTCGAAGTTTATGCCGATTGGTATTACTTCTCGAGTGGGCGACCACCCGTTATTTTATTTGCACGCCCCTCTTCTTTTGCTTTTTCTGCACGTTTTCTGCGGGCATCTTTAGGATCTGCAATTAATGGACGGTATATTTCTATACGGTCACCGTCTTTTAATTCATAGTTAGCTTTTACAGTTCGATTCCACACACCTAACGTTAGCGATGTGGCATCTATTTCTGGGCACTTTTCTATAATACCTGACTGAATAACAGCTTGCTCGACTGTAGTCCCTTGTGGCACTTCAATTGATAAACACGTGGCCGTGGTCGGTAATGCAAAGACCACTTCAACATTAATCATACTCGCGCTCCATAAACCTGTTTTGCACGTTGAGTAAATGCACTCACCATATTTTTTGCTACATCGTTAAAAATCTTTCCAAAGGCAAGCTCTATTAACTTACTTGAAAATTCAAACTCTAGGTGCAAATGAACCTTACATGCTTTGGCGTCAAGCTCTTGAAAATGCCAGCGCCCTTTTAACGTCTTAAACGGACCATCAACAAGGCGCAATAACACGGTTTGCTCATCAACAAAGGTGTTTTCGGTGGTAAACCACTTTTTTATACCCGCCTTAGATATTTCTAAACTCGCGGTCATGTTATTATCGTGCTGTGAAACAATTTTTGAGTCTGAGCAATTTGGTAAAAACTGTGAATAAGCTTCTACATCATTAACTAGATCAAACATCTCTTTAGTGCTGTACATAACCAGCGCACTTTTTTCTATTTGTGGCATACTCACTCCCAACTGTGTGGGCGAATTTTAGCAAGCTTTGCGCGTTTCCCCAAATTTTCATGCTGCTTAAATTAAAGCTAAATTTTTAAAAGCATTATTAAAAAAATCGATGTAAAACATCTCACATTACGTATATTATAGGGCACTATGGCTAAGAAAAATTCATCAAAATCGACAAGTAATACCATCGCGCTAAACAAAAAAGCGCGACATGAGTATTTTTTACACGATAAGTTTGAAGCGGGTGTTGAACTACAAGGCTGGGAAGTTAAAAGTATCCGAGCTGGTAAAGTAAATATCACAGAAACTTATATTCATCTTAAAAATGGCGAAGCATTTTTACTTGGCAGTCAAATTCAGCCACTTATAAGTGCATCGACCCATGTAATTTGCGACCCGCTACGTTATCGTAAATTGCTATTAAGCAGACGCGAACTTGACCGTTTATTCGGTGCTACAGAGCGCGATGGCTATTCTTTAATAGCTACAGCGATGTACTGGAAAAACTGCTGGGTAAAACTTGAGTTTCATCTAGCAAAAGGTAAAAAGCTACACGACAAACGCGAAGACGGTAAAGATAAAGACTGGTCGCGTGAAAAAGAACGCTTAATGAAGCATAAAGCATAAATAAAAACGCCTAATTTATTAGGCGTTTTTAATTTCACCTATATAAAAACTCAAAAAATACCAATTTGCTTAACTAAGTAATCTATTATGAGATAAGAAAATAGTGTCGATAACAAGACAAAACTTGTTATACCAATCTGCTTATATATGGGGTCTATTTAACGTTAAGAAAATTACGCTAGAACTAGGCAAAAATTTTTATATCTAGTTGTTCTAAATAAAAAATTTTTAACGACGTTATAGTGCAATTTAATTCGTTAAATTGATCAAAGATTTATGCAGGTTGGTATTACTTAGCCATTATCAGCAATTACTCCTGCATTACCCCACCTCCTGTATCTAGCAGTCGTAAATCAGAAAATTTCAATGCCTTTAGCATCAACTTTAACCCCTCAAATTGATTAAGTATTATTGCGAATTGGTATTACATAATTGAATAAATTAAAAGCAGAAAAACAAACATAAGTTTTAATTTATAGAAATAAATTATTACAAATTATTTTAATCATTAGCTATTCCACACATGGCTTCATCTAGCTATATAACAATTATTAACCCTATGTCCTATTCACGCTTAGTTTCACCTAGAAAACAAAGTATAAATAAGGTCATAAAACCCACAAAAAAGCATTGAAACTAATACTTAAATCACAAATTAAGCTAATTGCTAACACTTAAGTTACATGATATTAATACTCGCGCTTGTTAAGCAAATAATTTTATAATATATCAACAAGGACTTAAGGATGAAGCAATCAACTGCATTTACACCAAGCATTATTGTGGGCGCAACACTCGCATTATCAGCAGGTTTTACAACAACAGCCTACGCAGCAGAAGAAGCCAAAAAAGTAGAGCGAATTCAGGTTACTGGTTCTCGTATTAAGCGAACTGATATTGAAGGGCCTTCTCCGGTACAATCAATCGGTAGAGCTGAAATCGAAAACATGGGTTACGATAATTTACAGCAACTTCTAGAAAGAATGCCTGTAGCAGGTAGCGGTACTTTCTCTACTCGTGGTAACAACCAAGATTCAACCGCTAACGGTTCAGCTGCAGTAAGCTTACGTGGCTTAGGAGCCGATGCAACACTGGTACTAATTAATGGTCGCCGTGTATCAATTAGTGCCTTTGCTGAAGGTATCACCAACTCATTTGTAGATATTAACAGTATTCCTGTTTCTGCTATTGAGCGTATCGACATACTAAAAGATGGCGCTTCAGCTATCTATGGCTCAGATGCAGTAGCGGGTGTAGTTAACGTTATCTTAAAGAAAGATATTGATGGTGTTGAGATTAACCTAGGCTATGGCGGTACGGATGGTCCAAATTATGAAGAAACAACAGCAAGCCTAGTTTGGGGTACAACAAGCGAAAAAAGTAGTGCATCTGTTATTATCGATTACTTTAAAAACACATCTCTTTCTTCTGATGAAATGGGCAGCCTTGGAACTGCAAACCAAGCACCTTATGGTGGTGAAGATTTCCGTTCATCTCGTGGTTTCCCAGGCTACTTTTATGTGGATGGCGTTAAAACAATCGACCCTGCCTGTCCTGCTGAAAATGCAACTTCAAGTGGTAGCTGTTTATTTGATTACGGCCCATATGGATATGTTGCCCCAGCATCTGAGCGTGTAGGCGCTATTTCACAATTTGAATACCGCTTTGATAACGGCATTACTGGCTTTTTAGAAATGGCTGTTCAGCATAACAGCTCTGTCGCTGCAGGTGCACCAACACCACTTGATGAAGATGCAGGCCTTACGGTACCCGCTAATCACCCAAACAATCCATTTGGTGAAGACATTCAAATTGGTCGTTACCGTACAGTAGATGCAGGCGCTCGCCAATGGGACATTGAGTCAGACACCTTACGCTTTGTTGCAGGGTTAAAAGGCGAAATAAACGATTGGAGCTGGGAGACAGCGGTACAAAAAGGTCGCAGCAAATCACTACAAACAGGCGATCGTACACAAGGCTGGGTACGCACCGATTTCTTACAACAAGAAATTGATGCCGGTAACTATAATCCATTCGGTGGCACATATAACGACCCAGCTGTAATTGACAGAATCACAACCAGCTTAGTGCGTCGCGGTGAGTCTCATATGACCTCTTTTGACGCTAACATTACAGGTGAAGCGTTTAGTTTTGGTGGCGAAGCTGTAATGATGGCCGCCGGTATTGAGTACCGTGAAGAAGATGTAAATGATATCCCTGATGATCAATTTCAACGTGGCTTAATATTTGGTACTGAATCAGTATCAGCTTCTGCTGATCGTGAACAATACGCTGCATATGTTGAGTTCTCAATCCCACTTGCTGAAAACCTCGAACTACAGTTAGCCGGTCGTTACGATGATTATAGCGACTTTGGTACAACAACAAATCCAAAAATAGCTCTGCGCTGGGCACCGACTGATGAAGTAACGGTTCGTGGTTCTTGGGCGCAAGGCTTTAGAGCACCTTCGTTAGCGCAAATAGGCTTAGGTCCATCACAAAAAAGCCAATTTTTTGTTGATACACAGCGCTGTGAACAAACAGGATTAGATTGCCAAGCACTTGATTACAATATTGAGTTCTCTGGTAACCCTGATTTACAAGCAGAAGAGTCAGAATCATGGAACGTGGGCGTTATCTGGGCACCAACAGCTGAGTTTGGTTTAAGTGTTGATGTATGGAGCATTACTCAAGATAATAAAATCGATGAAGAAGAATTTGGTCCTATTTATGCTGCAGAATGTGGTAACCAAAATAGTACCGTATGTGTTCGTTTAGCTCCTACAGGCGGAGCAAGCTTAGGCACAATACAAAAAATACACAGCACATTTAAAAATTTATCATCGCAAGAAGTGTCTGGTGTTGATGTTTCAGCAAACTATAACCACTCTCTTGATGACTTAGGTTTACTTAAATTTAATTTAGAGTGGGCATATCAAGATAAGTTTGAAAAAGATGGTCGTGATTACACGGGTGAATATGGCTACCCAGAGCATCGCTTTATTTTCTCAACCAACTGGGAAATTGGTGAGTTTAACACCAATGTAAATATCAGTTATGTAGGCGAATTTGAAGATACGCCTGATATCGACTTTGATGGCAATTTAGACTTTGATAGCAATACTTCACGTATGATTGACTCGCAAACGCTTGTTGATTTACAAACGTCGTACCGTATTACTGAATCAGCTAAAATATCTTTAGGTGTTAATAACTTATTTGATGAAGAGCCACCATTTGCAATTGGTGATGGCGATGGCGATTTATACGGTTATGCATCAGCTGTGCATAATCCTCGTGGCCGCTACTTGTACACTAAAGTAAGCTTTTCTTTCTAAATAAAAGACACAAAAAAACCGCCAATTGGCGGTTTTTTTATTTAAAACTAAGGGCTAAATTATAGCTCACCTTCGTTTTCAGATAAGAACTTAGCAACGCCTTCAGGGCTTGCGTCCATACCTTTTTTACCTTCAGTCCAACCGGCAGGACATACTTCACCGTGCTCAGTGTGGAACGCTAGCGCGTCAACCATGCGAAGCATTTCGTCGATGTTACGACCTAGTGGCAAGTCGTTCACTACTTGGTGACGTACATTGCCTTCTTCGTCGATTAAGAATGAACCACGAAATGCAACACCCGCTTCTGGATGCTCAACGTCATACGCTTTACAAATTTCGTGTTTAACATCTGCAACTAGTGCGTATTGAACTTTACCAATACCGCCGTCTGCAACAGCAGTGTTACGCCATGCGTTATGTGAGAATTGTGAATCGATAGAAACACCAATTACTTCTACGCCACGCTTTTGAAACTCTTCAAAACGCTTATCAAATGCAATAAGTTCAGAAGGACATACAAACGTGAAATCTAGTGGGTAAAAGAAGATAACTGCTTTTTTACCTTTAATTGTTTCATGAAGGTTATAGCTATCTACAATTTCACCGTTACCAAGAACAGCTGCAGCGGTAAAGTCTGGTGCCTGGCGGCCTACTAATACACCCATTTTATTCTCCAAATATTTTGAGTTTGTTTTCAATTGCTTTCGCAATGCTGGTACTTATATGGGCGCTAAAAATTAAAAACCAATAGCGCACACATATAATTAATTGGCATTCTAAAGTTATTCACTACAAAAGAACAATCGCATTTAACGATGTGAGCAATCGAAAATAACGAACACTTACAACTTGCACTAATCTGCTTGAATAATAGGTCTATTTTGAAGTGTAAATTGCGTTGTAATTAGATAGAACTTTTGACGTTACTGAAGAAAGCTTAATACATTAAATTGTTTAAAAATTCATATAATGCGGTATTAATTTTTACAGCTACAAAAAAACCTGCAAATGCAGGTTTCTCGTTTAAATTTAATCCATTATATCTGAGGGCATATCGCCTCGGATTTTTTGCCAAATCTCACCTGTTTGATGACCGTATTTACGCATCATCGAAATAGCACCATCGTGCTCTTTATTTTCTGCCAATATTGTTAAATCTTTATAAAACTGACGAGCAAGTTCACGAGTTCCGGCATCAGAGAAGTAATGACAACCAATCTTTGAATAAAAGCCTCTAAAACCGTTGAGTATTAATACATAAATACGGTTATTACCCGCAACGGCTAATTCGTGATGAACTTTATAATCGTAGTCAGCAAATGCCTGCGCAGTGTCTTCTAGCTCATGACTTTGTGATAAAATTTCAATTACACGTTCAGGATTCAACTTAATTGCAGCACGTGTATAAATAGCACTAATATTAGTACGTGCAGATAAAAGCTGATCTGTCAGCTCTGGCATCTTGTCTTCATCTAAGCGCGCTAGTGTTTCAAGAATATTTAAACCAGACGTTTCCCAAAAGTTATTTACTTTTGTTGGTTTACCATGCTGAATTGTTAACCAGCCATCACGTGCTAAACGCTGTAATACTTCTCTCAAGGTCGTTCTTGTTACACCAATTAACTCTGAAAGTTCTCGCTCGGCAGGTAGAATTGAACCTGGAGGGAAATCGCCGTTCCAAATAGATTCAACTATATATTCTTCAGCAAATCCTGCTGGGCTTTTCGCTTTAAAAATTCTCATCCAGTTCCCACTCGAATTAATCAACACTCATCGTTTTACACGAATAACTGACTGATTGTACCAGACGAAGCATAACTAACAAGTAAAGTCAGGTATATTAATAAGCAAATGAGTAGAAATT